>DATGYF010000376.1:0-2530 GCA_035298145.1 Terriglobales bacterium
ACCATGTCGCAACCCACCTCGTGCGCCTTCATCTTCAGGTCTCCCTGCACGTGCGACAGGAATCCGATGATCGATGTCCCCTTCTTCAGCTTGGTCTTGAGTTTGGGGATCAGCGTCAGGGGCTTGGCGTTGGCGTTGTTCATGTCGAAGATGATCAGCGACGGCTTCTCTTCGCCGTTCTGCTTCATGTGATCGAGCAGGTCTTTTTCCGTCTTGACGAATTCGACCTTCACATTCAGCTTGCGCGCCGTCTCCTGGATCTTGGCCTGGAAGAAAAGATCATCAACAAAGGCAAAGATGCGGGAGTTGCCGTTATCGCCCTGAGGCAGCGGCTCAGGCTCGAGGGGAGCATAAGCGGGAGCGAATCCGGGACGCATCCGTCCCGGTCTCGATCCGTTGTTCCCGCCCAGGGTGGCGCGGTAGCTGTGGTCCATGGGAGCGCTGTAGATGCCGCTGGGTTGCTGGCGGTCGCGGCCGTTGGGCGCGCCACCACGGTTCGGCGGACGACGCCCGCGTCGTCGCTTGCTTCTCCCTCCACCACCTCCGGAGGGATGTCCCGGTCCTGCATTCATATTGTTCTCGTTTTTATCGCTGCATTCAGTCCGCCCGAAGGGGGACTCGATCTTGCTGGATCAATGACCGCTTTCTGGTAAAACCTCGCTTCGGACACAGGCATGCGCCAATGTGCCGAAAACCCCGTGCGGCTGAAACTCACGCGTGAATGTCTTATCCGTATGGCGTCTGAAGCCAGGGGGCTGCGGAGGGCCAGCTAGAGAGCATGGCCACTGGAAACACCTATGATGTTACCGCCCCCCGAGGAGGAAGCGCAAGTCCTAAGTCAGGCAGTTTTGCACAATGGTAATGAAGCGCCCGGTCCCTGGGCGCGGGGTTGACCGAAACCAGAGTGGGCACGGGGAAGTTTCCTGCCCGCATCCTCTCCCGCGACAAAACGCAAGCCGGGGCCCAGGAGCAGTCTTGCTCACACCGGGATCGGGGGCGGATGCATGAGGGTTCACGCCCCCTTTGCCGGCATCCCCAGAGAAAAATTCAAGCCCGGATTATGATGGCATCATGCTCCGCGACCTTGCCGTCAGCCCCAGCACCCTCATCGACCGCGACCACATCGCCCGCACTTACGAAGCGATCCATCCCTATATACGAAGAACCCCGATCGTTGAAGTCGAGGGCTCGGATTTTGGGCTCGACGGCATCCGCATTGTCCTAAAGCTGGAGTCGCTGCAGCACGCCGGCTCCTTCAAGGCCCGGGGAGCATTTGCCAACCTGCTGCTGCGCGATGTCCCCGCGGCAGGCGTGGTCGCGGCTTCGGGCGGCAATCATGGCGTTGCTGTGGCCTTTGCTGCCATGAAGCTGAAGAAGCCGGCCAGGATTTTTGTTCCGGAAGTGGCGTCGCCGACAAAATTGAAACGCATCAGGGAATGCGGCGCCGACCTGGTGGTCACCGGAGAACGCTATGCAGACGCGCTGGCCGCGAGCGCGGTGTGGGCGGCACAATCCGGAGCGCTCGAGATACACGCCTACGATCAGGTGGAAACCCTGCTCGGCCAGGGCACGGTGGGTCTGGAGTTTGAAGAGCAGTGTCCCCAGCTCGACAGTCTTATCGTGGCAGTTGGCGGAGGCGGGCTGATCGGCGGCATCGCCGCCTGGTATTCCTCGCGAATCAAAATCATCGGCGTGGAACCTGAAGCCGCGCCCACTCTCACCCGGGCGTTAGAGGCAGGACGGCCGGTTGACGCCGAAGCGGGAGGAATCGCCGCTGACTCGCTGGCCCCAAAGCGCGTGGGCGAACTCATGTTCCCCATCGCCCAGGCGCACGTGAAAAGTGTCCTGCTGGTCTCCGACGAAGCCATTCAGGAAGCCCAGAGAACACTGTGGAAAGCACTGAGGGTGATTGCCGAACCCGGTGGAGCAGCCGCCTTCGCGGCTCTTTTATCGCGGCACTACCGGCCACAGCCCGGGGACCGGGTAGGCGTCCTGGTCTGCGGCGGCAACACCACCGCCGTCAATTTGTAGGTGGTGGGTGGTGCGGGTCGGACACTCTTCTCCGACCTTGGACTATGACTCTGCCTCTTGCAGGGGACAGCCGCCCCGGCTGTCCGGTCGAGCGCAGCTCGACTATTCTTCGACTATTCATGGGAGCAAGCTGTGGCACTGAAAAGAATAGTGGAGCTTCGCTCCACCGGACAGCCGGGGGCGGCTGTCCCCACGTGATCTGCGGGAAGGTTAGAAAATCAAAGCCAAAAGCGTCGGACAGGAGTGTCCGACCTTGGACTATGACTCTGCCTCTTGAAGTTGACGTAGAACCCACCCAACCAGCGTTCGTGAGCGTAAGGGGTTGATACTCAGAAGAACCACGTGGGGACAGCCGCCCCGGCTGTCCGGTCGAGCGCAGCTCGACTATTCATGGGAATAAATGGCACTGCAGAGAATAGTGGAGCTTCGCTCCACCGGACAGCCGGGGGCGGCTGTCCCCACGTGATCTGCGGGAAGGTTAGAAAATCAAAGGCAAAAG
>DATGYF010000377.1:0-3143 GCA_035298145.1 Terriglobales bacterium
CCGACAGTGACGCGCCGTCGGACACACCGTTCATGGCGCGCAGCAGGTTGGTGATGAACAGGACGGGCTCTTTGAGCTTCCCGTCGCTGGGCAGCGCCTGCGCCGGATCGTCGCCGCGGCGCGCCTCCGGGTCAAGCAGTATGGCCGCCACTACGGCTTTCAGGTCGCCACGCACGCCGCTCCCGTTATCGGCAAATGCGGCGGCCACGCGGCCGACGTATTCGGGGCTCGGATTGCTCGTCACCAGGCGCTTGATGAGCTGCTTGGAGATGAAGGGACCGACGTTGGGGTGATTGAAAATATTCTGCAGCGCCGCCGTGAGATCAGCTTGGGCGGTTCCGCCGGCCGGGAGGGTGACTCCGTTCAGCAGGAGTTTCGAGCCGGTGTCGTGGTGGCTGTCGAAGGGCTCCATGGGCCCGCCGTAGTACTCCGGGTTGCGCCATTTGGCGGTCGCGCCTGGTTTGGTCGGGTACGTCCATCCCGTAAAAGTGTGGGCGAAGCCTTCGATTGTGTCCTGGTCGTAGGTAGAGATAGGATTGCCGCTGCCATCCAGTTGCAGTGTTCCGTCCGGATTCATTTGCTCCAGTCCGATGGAGAAGAGCTGCAGAACTTCCCGGGCGTAGTTCTCGTTGGGGGCAACCCCGTTCCCCGGCTTGTCGTTGTTCACCATGTCCAGATAGTTGCCCATCACCGGGCTCAGCGTGACGTCGTTCAACAGGGTGGAGAAGTTGCCGAAGGCGTCGTTCTGGAACATGTTCTGCCAGGCCACGAACGCGCTGGGATTGTTGATCTTGACCGCCGAAGCCACCATGATCTGCGATAGACCCCACGCCACTCGCTGGCGCAACTGGTCCTGTCCGGTAAGCGCATTGGTGAAAAAGCGCTTTTGCACGAAGGACATGTCGTCATCCGTCGCGGGAGCCGGGAACGTCGAAGCCGGCGCGGAGAACTGCTCGTTCAGGAAGGCCTGCATGCCCACTGCCTGCACGTGCGACAGGGACGCCGGATTTACACCCCAGGTGGATTGTTCGAGCAAGCGCGCCGCCGCGGCCGCGCTCAAAGTATTGGCTGCACTTCCCACCTGCAGAGCAAAGGCGTTGGAGGTCTTCGAGCCGGGATCGGGATTGATCACCTCAACCTGAACCGTACCCGCTTGTGCGCTGGTGGCAGTGCCGGTGGCGGTGAGCTCGGTGGCGGAGATAAACGTGGTAGGCAGGAAGGTGCCGCCGAATGACACCACGGCGCCGCTGGCAAATTTCTGGCCCGTGACCACCAGGGTAAAGTCACCCACGGGAATTGTGGTCGGCAGGACGGCGGTCACCACCGGCGCCGGATTGGTAATCGTCGCCGTTCCCGTAGAGGTGGCAGTCGTGTCCGCCAGGCTGATGGCTTGCACCTGGATGGTATTAGGGACCGGGACCGTGGCCGGCGCCTGGTAGATTCCACCCTGAGAAATCGTCCCTACCGTCGCATTGCCGCCGCGTATTCCGTTGACCGCCCAATTCACCGCGGTATTGGCGCCCGCTCCGTTGAGGGCAGCCCGGTACTGGAACGTGGAACCGGCCGTAATCTCGGCCGTGGCCGGAATCACCAGCACTGAAACCTTGCCGGCTGCTCCCACTTGCACGTTCATGGAAGTGGCCGAGTTGCTCTTACCCGGGTCAGGATTTTCGACCGTGATCTTGACCGTTCCTACCTGGGCAGCGGTGGACGTTCCCGTGGCTGTGAGCCGGGTGGGCCCCACATACGTGGTGGCCAGCGCGGTTCCACCGAATATCACTTTGGATCCATTGACAAAGTTGGCGCCGCCCACGTTCAGCGTGAAATTGCCCACCGGCAGGAAGGTTGGGCTCAAGTTCTGCAGTACGGGTATGGGATTCTGGAGGCTCACGGAACTGGTGGCAAAGCGCGTTTTGTCGGAATTACTGACGGCTTTAATGGTGACGGAATGGGGCGTGGGCAGGGTGGCGGGCGCTCGGTATTTTCCGGTTTGGTCGATACTGCCGAACTCTACACTCCCGGTTGCCACTCCGTTGACGTACCAGGTGAAGGTCTGGCTCATGCTGCCGGTGCTGCCGCTGAGCTGGGCAGTGAACTGCGTGGCTTCGCCGGAGCGCATTGTGATGCTCGAAGGCGTGACCGTCATGCCCTCGGATTTCGAATTCGGGCCCGCGACCGCCAATCCGCCTCCGCAACCCGACCACACCAGAATGGCGAGCCCGAGCACAATCGCGCTGGCTGACTTCGCGCCTGAAGATTTTGATGTTCCGATCATCTCTGATCCCCTTTCCTGAAGATCCGAGTACTGAATGAGCGTTCATGGGCGCGTCGCAGGGGCGCGTCGAGAGTTTTTGAGTGGCTGGTGAAGCGTAGTAAAACGTTGTCTTTAAGCGAAGGTCACCGTGGTTCCATTACGAGACTGTGCCGATTCGGCACCGGCGCTGAGTTTCGGAAGCACTTATCATTTGGCTTGGTCGCGACTCCGCCTTCCGCACGGACATGTACTGGGGTAACGCGCGGCCGGCGCATTGACGCTCTGGACTCTTATGCCCGCTATCCTTTGCGGCACCCGCGGTTGGACATTGCTGCGTGGCTGGGTCAAAATAGGCGGTTCGACTTCGACCCGAAATTAAATTCTGGAGAACTGATCGAGTGAGCCAACTGGTGCGCGCCAAGATTACGGCCCTGGGTACCTACGTCCCGCCTCGCCTGCTGACCAACGACGACCTGGAAAAGCTGGTGGAGACTTCCAACGACTGGATTGTGGAGCGTACCGGGATTCGCGAGCGCCATATCGCCGATAAGGGCGTGGCCACCAGCGACCTGGCCACCGAAGCCGCCCGGCGTGCCCTGGCCGAGCGCGGTATCGAGGCCTCCGAACTGGACGCGATCATCGTGGCCACGGTCACGCCCGACATGTTCTTCCCCTCTACTGCCTGCCTGGTGCAGCACAAGCTGGGAGCCAAGGGAGCCTGGGGATTCGATCTTTCCGCGGCTTGCTCCGCTTTCGTGTACGCCCTGCAGACCGGGGCGCAATTTATTGCCACCGGCGCCCACAAGAAAGTCATGGTCATCGGAGCGGACGTGATGTCCTCGATCATCGACTACAACGACCGCGCCACCTGCGTGATCTTCGGCGACGG
>DATGYF010000378.1:0-11651 GCA_035298145.1 Terriglobales bacterium
GGCGTCGTGGGTGTAAGCCTGGCCCCGGTGACAGGAATTCCGCCCGCCGAGGCGGCAGGAATCGCGCTGGCCGGCGGAGACGCAGGGCCGACCGCGACTTGTACGATATTGTTCCGCACCGCGTATAGCACCAACTCGCTGACCGAGTGCAGTCCAAGCTTCCGCATGATATTGCTGCGGTGGGTCTCCGCGGTTTTCACGCTCAGGTTGAGATGACAGGCCACTTCCTTGGTGGACTTCCCCTCGGCCAGCAGCTGTACCACCTCGCGCTCGCGCGAAGTCAGACCGGGCAGAGCCGGTTCGCCGCTGGAGGAACGATGGGTTTTGCCGAGGAAGCCGGAGAGCACCAGTTCCGCCACTCGGGCGGTGAAAAAGGTCTTGTTGTGCTGCAGTGCTTCCACGGCCGTGACCAGGTCCCGCGCCGCATCCGATTTCAGAAGGAAGCCGCGAGCGCCCGCGTCCAGAACGGCCTGCACCGCCTGGTCCGTGTCAGTGATTGTCAGAATCAGGATCCGCGTGGCAGGATTTTCCCGCAGGATCTGTCGCGTGGCTTCGAGGCCGTTGAGCACGGGCATGCCAATATCCAGAATGGCGATGTCCGGCTTCGATTCTTTGGCCTTCTCCACTGCCTGGCGGCCATTGCCCGCTTCAGCGCAGACTTCCCAGTCGGGATGTCCCTTGATGAGAGAAACCAGACCGCGACGTACAATTTCGTGGTCGTCAGCAACCAGAATGCGCAGGCGATTCATAGGCGTAGCTCCCTTGCCGTCTTATTGACTCGCGCGAACTCCCCCCATCGAGGTCCCGCAACGAGAGCAGTCTGGCCCCGGTCGCCATTCCCAATCCCGGCGACCTTCATTCAGAATCGTGAAAAAAAGATCATCTCTTTATCCATGCACCGGGGTTGCGGCGTCAATACGGTCGATACTGTATGGGCGGCGGCAGAGTAGGTTATCTACATTTCTTTGCAAACCCCACCGTCGAATCCGCCATCCAAGACCTGCGCAAAAAGACCGGCGCAAAAGTCGTTTCGTAGCGCGGTGAACATCCGGTATTCTGGAAACGCCTTTCATTTCCAAGAAATGGAGCCGCTTGACTAAACCCATACAAAACGAAGAAGGGTTGGAGAAGCCATCGGTGACACTTCCCGGCACGGTAGAGAAAATCATCCCGTCGCCGCACCCCAGCGAACCGGAGAAAGCGCAAATCGGGATTGATGGCGCGGACGATCTCTATCGGGAGCTTCGGGTGGAGAATTCTTTGCAGGATGAAAATGGCAATCAGGTGGCGCTCAAGCCTGGCGCCCAGGTTGAAGTCACCATCGAGGCGGACCCCAACGACACCAGACCCAGGGAATCTTCCAACGGTAACGAGCCTTCTCGCCGGGATTAATCAGACGAGATCGATCCGCCGAACCAGGACACCGGGGCCAGACAGCATTATTGCGCGCAAGCCTTATGGCCGCAATCGCAGGCGATTTCCGTTTCGCCGGCTCCCGCTTCCTTGCACAGCTCACTGCAATATTTCTCCCCCTTGGCTGGAACGCACAGACACGGCAAATGGGCGCACTTTTCTGATTTCTCCGGTGCCATCATGAAGTCTCCTCCGATCTGGAACTAACGAATGCTGGAATCAAACAGGAAAAAGAAGGCCGGCCCGCAACCTCGGGTTTGGCGGCGGGCCGGACACTCCGGTTGGAGCGCGGCTACGCGATCCGCTTGGCGCGCTTTTTACTCGCTGCCTCGTCGCGACCCGGCTGCATACGGTCTCCGCCGAGCGCCTGCTGGTTAATCTCCCCGGCCAATTCGGTGAGTTTGTCGTCGGTTTCCTTTTCCTCCGCCAGGGTCGCTTCGAGCAGAGATACGTGCTCGCTTTCGCCCAGGGTCTCGGCAAAAGCCCGCACCGTGCCGTAAGCCGCGATTTCATAGTGTTCAACCCGCTGCGCGGCCCCGATCAGGGCGGCATCCATCAGCGCCCCTTCAAAATCCTCCTTCATAACCTCGGAGCCTTCCTCGACCAGGCCTTCCATGCCCGCGCACTTCTTGCCCTTTGGACTTTCACCGAGCATTTCGAATATCTGTTCGAGCCGCTCGACGTGGCCCTTGGTCTGTTGCAGGTGCTCCTCGAAGCCGGCCCGCAGTTCGTCCGAGGTACTGGCCTTGGCCAGCTTGGGGAGCGCTTTCACCAATTGATTTTCCGCGCTGTACAGGTCCTTCAGTTCGTCGATATAGAGATCTCTTAATTCCTGGTTTGCCATAATTGCTCCGATACGAAAATTTAACTACGGGCGTTGGATGCGGTCACGACCCCACACTGTGGTTCCATGACCGAAGATTCTTGCCGGCTCGAGCTGCCGCTTGGTTTGCATGAACGAGCGGATTGAAAAATGCAAAGGTTAGGATGAATACGCGCCAAACATCAGGCTGACCAAGCGCCGGGTCAGGCGCGGGACGTAAAACTCAGGACGATGGGCCTGCTCCGGGGTGCGATCTCTGCCGCGTTCCCCGGCGTTCCGCAATTCTCTGGCGGACGGGTAATTCTGGTTTATGCGATCGATGACTTCCTGCAAGGTCAGGTGCGGCATAACCAACTCCAGAGTCGAGATGTAACGAGTGTCTCCCTGCCGCGGCGGGATCGCAATACAGTGGATTACCGAGTTTTGATTAGACCGCTGCGCGACGCGGTCGCGGAGGTTTTTCCACAGGGAAAAGTTTGCTCGATCCGTTCCCGGGTTGAAGCTCCAATTCCTACAGCAGTCCCTCTAGGTTTCGCGCTGAGCATCGGGTAGGTGAGTCCAGGCGCGATTTTGCCGCGCGGGTAACTCGGTGAGAACGCAGCGCCAAATTATTCTGGCCGTCCACGGGCCCGATTGGAATGAGCTTTGGCATGAGACATGCTTCCCTTGGATTGAAGGAACACAGTTCGAAGAAACACAAAATCTCTCGGGAGAACCTTTATGACCAAACGTTCATACTCACTATGTTCACTGGGCCTGCTGCTGGGCCTGGGCTTGTCCGGAGTTCAACTCAACGCGCAACAGCCCGCGGATCCGCAATCGCCCTCGCAGCCGCCGGCACAGCAGACCGCGCCAGATTCCCAGGCGCAATCGCAGCAGACCCAGGTTCAGACCTTTGCCGGTACGATCGTGAAAGTCGGCGACAAATACGTGCTGCAGGACGCCAGCGGAACTTCTTTTGACGTTGACCGCCAGGACCTGGTCAAGCCGCACGAAGGCAAGAAAGTTCGCATCAATGGCACGCTCGACCCTGACGGCAAAACCATCCACGTGAAATAGACCGGTCAAGCAGCGGGTAGGGAAGAAAAAGGGGCCGGAAATCGGCCTCTTTCCTTTTTGGGCGGGACAACAAACGGTGCCGGAATCCGCCATTGGGCGAGCTGGTCGCGCTCCACAAACTCCGCACCCTTTAGACCGAGTTCTGCACTGGCTCAGGTCAGCAACTCTTAGCGACATCAAAAGCTTCGACCCTTAATGGCGCCGCTGCCATTGGTCCCGGCCATTCGCTTTCGCTTCACGGCTTCAGCCTTCAGCTGGGCCAATATCTTTGGGTCGGTCACGATCACGGCGTGGGGCAGGAGTTCCCTCAAGGTCTTCGGGCGTCGCCGCGATGGCGGGGCGCCTCTCATGCGTTTCATCCATCGACCTCCACGAACCTGGTTCGTCTTCCAGTCACCAGCTTAGGCCTTCCACTAAAGAAAGGTGAGAATACGGAGTTCGTCCATCGCATCTGTAAGCGGCGGAGCGCTGAGCCGCCGCATTGCAGAAAGTGCTTGACAGTAACAGAAGGGTATAATATACGTATAGCTATCGTATAAGAATATTTATCGTATCATATACGAAAAGGTGCAATGCGATGAGCGATGGACCCAAGAATAAGACCACGGCCAGCCTGAAATACCGGCGAGTTGAGGTTGCGGCAATCAAGAAAGGCAGACGCGGCAAGCACCACGATCTGGTCGAGGGCATTCTGCGCGAGTTGAAGATCCTCCCCCCGGGGTCAGCCATGAAAATACCATTTGCGGATGTGGGTGGGATTGGACTGGCGAACCTTCGCTCGGCGGTCCACCGCGCGGCTACCTCGGAGGGATTGCCGATCGAGACGCTGGCCGATGACACGAACCTGTTCGTATGGAACACCGGTAGCTCCGGCCCCTGAGGCGCCCGGGAGAAACGGAACGCCGATCCATTCCAGCATCATTGAGGTTCAACATGTCCACATATAAATGGCACGAACTCTACAAGGCCGCTCTGCTTGAAACCGACTGGTCGAAAATGGAAGAGCGCATTCGGGCTGCGGAGTCCGCGATCCAGAATAGAAAGCGCGAGTGCGGCCTTGATCTTGGTGGCACTCAGGAAACCCAGGCCCTCGCCGATGCCATGAATGGTCTGAGCGTCCTCCGCTCCGAAGTGGCGTCATGGTCGATCCACAAATCGCAGGGGAAAGAAGTACAGCCTAGGCCGCTAGCAGGGAACGCAGAGCGCGCAGAAGGTTAGGACCAGCCGCATCGGACTTGGAGACCACACTGGAAATCCCCGCTTTCCTGGCTTCATCCAGCAACTGCGGATAGGTGTGAAGGGTGAACATGAGGATGTGAGTGCTGGGCGCGATCGCCTTGATTCGCCGGGCCGCATCGAGTCCGTTCATCACCGGCATCGAAAGGTCCATCAGGACTACATCGGGGTGAAGTTCCTTGACGCGCTCGATCGCGTCCCTCCCGTTTTCCGCCTCCCCGCATATCTCCCAATCGGTTTCGGACTCTATACGAACCCGCAGGGAGCGCCGAATGGCCTGCGTGTCATCAACGACAAGAATTCTTGGGGCCATCGCTTGTCTCGCGATCTCAGCCTACTGCATTAGTCGAAATCCACAATACACCGGATACTGTACTCGACCGTGCACCAGCCCGCAGTCATGGAAGCAGCGGCAGGCGTATGGGCAGAAGGGCCACGTGCCGGCGGGCCGTCAGCGAGATTGCGAAGTCGCCATGGAGGGCAATTTCCACGCCGAAAAATCACGATTGAGCAGCCCTTCAAGTTCTTCCACTTCGGGTCGAAAATGTTCGTAGAGCTTAAGCGAGAGGTCGCGGGACAATTTCGCGAAAGGAGGACCGCCGCCGAGGACTAATTTCAGGAGCGGCGATTTCTTCACCGCCGCCACCACCGTGTCGAGTTGCCGGACTTTGAGCCATTCCGCCATGGCGGTAGCGCTGCGCGTCCGGCGGTAATTCCGTGGGTGGGTCATGGTCTCGGAGGCGAACACGCGCCCGATCTGCGACGGGGCCAGCTCGAACCGTGGAGCGCCGATGAAGTCGGTCACGCAGTCGAGAAACAATTGTGGTTCGTCCCGCAGGTCATCGTAAACCGTGGCCAGGACCTGGTCGGGGCCGAGAGTATGCATCCAAGCCTTGAGATTGGCGCCGTACTTACTCGATTCCAGTAGCTCTGAATCGCGGGTGATCGCCTCCTCGAAGCTCCACGGAATCATCCCGTACGCCCGCTTCATCCGGTACAGCGAAACCACCCGCTCCACCGGGTCCCGGAAAATGCAAACCACCTTGGCATGGGGGATGGTTTTCGCTATCCGTTCCCGCGCCTGGGCCGAGGCAAAATATGTGGGCGCTACCTCGCCCACCAGCCGATCGCCCGTCGAAGTCGGAAAATGCGCGTGGTACCACTCAAATCCGCGGTCAAAATGATTATCAAAAAAGCGCGTCTCTTTGGTGGGGGAGGGTAAAAGGGTATGTCTGCTCAGGACTTCGTGCAGCCAACTGGTTCCGGTCCGGGGAGGTCCAATGATAAAGAACGATGGCAACGGCCATCTGGTGTCGCGCGTGACCCGGTCTTGACGTGCCGACGCCCCGGCCCGGCTTAAGGAATCCATCCTTATCTGCTTGAGCATGGTCGCTTTGCCCCGCCCCGGGGCATTTCGGTAACAGCGATTCGATGTTCCTTGCCGGTATGCGGTTGGCCGCAACCCGTTTCTTTTTCGAATCCTACAGCCCTGCGGTTGTGGGCCGGCTGCAGCGCCGCACCCAATATTATTTCGCGGGAACGGTGTTGACTACGATCGAACTAGCGGTGTAGTTAGCGCCGTCGAAGGTCGTGGTCACGGTGACGTCGCCGCCTTCGTAGAGGCGGTCCTGTATTCCGTTCATCGCCGGATCGAAATGGATGTCATAACTTTTTGAGTCTCGTGGATCCACCAGCACCAGAAGTCCAATATGCAGGTCAAGGTGTGAAATACGCCCTGCGAATACGAACGTCCCTCCCGGCCCGGCCAGAATAGAGATTTCCCGCACCATTCCCGGACCTTTGAGCGACGGGCTGAATTTCAGACTGACCAGGGAGCCGGGGCGCAGATCCGAGGGGGAAGCGGGTTTACCATCGCGCAACACGGTGGCGTCGGGAGCCAGCCGGAAATTTGCCGGTTCCGGGGCCAGCACATCGCGCAGAACCAGTTCGCCACTGGCAGCGTCATAACTCTGCAATTGACCATTGCTCTGTCCATTCGCGCTCTGGGTCAGGATGCGGACGCTGCGCGCAAATATGCCGGACCCGGCCATGGCCGTGTCCAGGTAAACTCGCGCGCCGATTTGCAGGTCGCCGGCGCCGGCAGCCACGCCGTCGCGAAAAAAGTGGGTCCGGTCATCGAAAAGGACGACCATATCGCGGCCTCCAAAAACGCGGACCGTGACCTGGTCGCGAACTGGATCCAGAAGCCGGACTGTGCCGCCGACCAGCGTGGTCTGTCCCCTGGGCTGCGGCAACAGCTCGAGCCACATGCGGTCGAGCTCCTGGGGAGACTTGGTTGGAACTGATACGTCACGGTTCGGCCCTATGACCGCCATCGAGGCCGATGGCGAAGGTTCCTGCGCACAGGCAAATCCGGCAAACAGGAACAGTGCGAGAAGTCTTCTCATATCTCTATGCTTGATACTCTATGAAGGCCGTTCTGAGAAGGCCGTTCTGAACGCTCTGTTTCGATGCCTCCCCCGGGCGTCGGGTAGCTTCAGGGAAACTAATTTTTTCAACCGAAACAACGCCTCCTATCCTCCGGCATCCTAATACCGGCGAAAGCCCGGTATCGAAGCACCCAAAAGGAAAGGTTTCCCATGGCTTGGAAGAGATGGCTGATCATCTTCTGCGTAGGGGCGGTTTGGGGATTGCCAATGGCCCACGCCGGCGACTTGAAGATTTATCTGCCCAAGCGGAGCAAGCTGACCCCAGTCCAGCGCCTGAACCGTGAAGGGGTCGAGGCCCTGCGCAAGAACAACCTGGAAAAAGCGAAATCACAGTTTTACCGGGCGTATCTTTTCGATCCTGATGATCCGTTTACCCTCAACAACATGGGCTACATTTCTGAGCTGGAGGGCCAGGCAGAACAAGCCCGGAATTTCTATACCCTGGCGGCCAGGCTGGGAACCGATGCGGTAGTGGACAAGGCCAGTTCGCCGCACATGGAAGGGCAAACGTTCTTAAGCGCTTTGAGCAATGCTCACGATGTACCCATGGAAGTCAATCGTTCGAACGTCGCCGCGGTACGGCTTCTGTCGGAGGGACGCGCGCCGGAAGCCGAGCAGGTCCTGCGCCATGCCCTGAACCTGGACCAGAAGAACCCTTTTACCCTGAATAATCTGGGAGTGACAAAAGAGGCGGAGGGCGATTTTGAAGGAGCTTTGAAGTACTACTCCGCTGCTGCCGATCTGCACTCCGAGGAAAGGGTGATTGTCTCCCAGAGCGGAGCCTGGCGAGGCAAGCCGATCAGCGAGATGGCAGCGGAGACCGTGAAACGGCTAAGCCAGCGCATGCAAAATGTGGCAGGCCCGGAAGAGCAGGCTGGACTGCTTAATCTACATGGAGTGGCCGCCCTGAACCGGAACGACCGGCAAGCTGCCGGCAAGGCATTCCTGCAAGCCTACCAGCTTGATCCCAACAGCGCCTTCACCCTTAACAACCTGGGCTATCTGGCGGAAATGGATGGCGACCTCGAAACCGCGCAGGTGTTCTACGAGAAAGCCCGCATGGCGCAGAACGCCAAGGACCGCGTCGGCTTGGCCACGCGGCAGTCAGCCGAGGGTCTGAAATTATTTCAGGTCGCGGAAGACAGCAACCAGAGTGTGGGTGTCAAGATCGGGGAACAGAGCGCTGCCCGCCGGCGGGAGACTGGTCCCATCGAGCTTAAGCGCCGCGACGGTAAACCGGTGGACGAACCCTCTACACCTGATGCGACCCAACCGGCAATACCTCCAAACTAAGCCGGCAACTGAGAACTGATAACCGATAACTGACAACTGAAAAACATCACTCGCGGTGGGCGTCCGCCCACCCGTTTCATTCGGAGCCTGTCAGGTCGGAATTGGGCGTGTCCGCAAGGTCATGATCGCCTGCGACTGGCGAGCCTTCCGTTGGATTCCGGGGCGACTCGTCATCAACCTCCGACGGATGCAAGGTCCAGCTCCACGAAGGCCGGATGCTGGCCGCGTTTCGCAGACGGCGCCGGGACTGTAAGAGCGGGAATTTGACGAAGCCGCTCATGGTCTGGCGATGCCGGGAGAGTTCGAACCACCGCAGGTAGTGACGCACTACGCTGGGCATGGTCATCCGCATGGCGGCGGAAAAATTGTGGTGGGCCAGTTGCCGCTGTTGTTCGGGAGACCGCAATATCGCGACTAGCTTGTCTGCGAGATCCTCCGGGTTTCCGGCTCTGTAGAAGCTGATCGCCATGTCTTCGTCCACCGCCATTCGGCGAAAATCCGCCAGGTCAGCGCACACGATGGGCACTCCGTACTCGCAGGCCTGATGAGCGGGGCCGCTGGATCCGGTCGCCGAATCGTAGGGCATCACCACAATACTGGTGGTTCGATAGAGCTCTGGAATATCCTCTTCTGCCACGTAACCGCGGAATTCGATGCGCGGGTTTCCTCGTTGTTGTTCCCTGATCCTCTCCCAATAGCCGGGCTTGGTGTGATGGTTGGCTCCGGCAACGATCAGGCGGGCTTCCGGGACCTCCCGCAAGACCCGCGGAAAGGCTGCCATCAGGGTTTCCAGCCGTTTGTAGGTTCCCCAGTGTCCGATGGCCAGAATGCGCTGGTCGGGATTGCCGCGCAGCGAAAAGTCCGGCGGAATCGGGCGCGGCTCGAAAACACCGTGCGTGCCCAGAAGAACATTCTGCGCGGAGTACTTCTCAATCAGCGTGCGCTGGTAGCCGGAAAGTAAAACCGAAACCGAATGGGCCATCAGCAACACCCGGGTGGCCAGGTCACTGCCAAAGCGAAATAACCTTTCCTGGCGCACGCCGGCGCTGGCAAAATCGACGTGCTCGATGATGTGGTGCAGCGTGACGTGGGTGCGGAAGCCGAGCGCGCGGGCCAGCGCCGGTGCCCACAGACCCGCGAACGCCGCCACCGGACGTTCCTGGGTCGCGAAGGTGGAGAACACCAGGTTGAACCAGACCACGTCGGGCTTCAATTTCCGGATCGTGCGCAGCAGGCGGACCGGGGTCCCCAGTTCATTAAATTTCCAGCAGCGAATTACGTTGAAGCCCGGAAGTTCGGCCTGCGGCCTGGAGCTGAGCGGTTCGCCGTTCTGGTCGGTGGCAAACTGATAGTCGCTCAGTTCATCCGCCAGGATGATCAGGTCGATCGTAGGATTGCGCTGGAGTTCGCGCGCAATGTGAAACGCGTACTCATTCAACTGGCGGCCGCTCGGGGGGAAAGTCGCAACCAAACAGATTCTCATGGGGCGTGATCTCAAAAAACCGTGGTCTTAAAAATCAAAATATCGTGATGCGCACAAAGGGCCTGAACTGCTGGTTGTTTCCTCCGTTGAAATCGAAAAAGCTCTGCTGCTGCAGACCCACGGAGAAACGAATGGGATAGCGCAGTAGAACTTCATTCCCTCCCTCCTCCTTAAAGGAGCGTCCGACCGGCATGCCATATGAAACCGCGAAAGAGCTCTGCACCGCGTCGTAAACGTGGAACCCCATGTTGCGGGAATAGGCGAACGATCCTTCCACGCTCCAATTGCGGGTGGGAGAGTACTGCAGGTTCGCAGCCGGGCGCAGCGCCTGGGCAATCGCGTACTGGTTGCCTTCGACCCGCCAGGCCCGCAGATGCTCGGCCAGGACCTTGACGGTGAAATTGTCGGTGACCTTGCGTTCCACTCCCACATAGGACGAGGTGAAGAAAAATTCGCGTATGGTCGGCGAGAATTGCAGATCGCGAACTCCGTATCCGGTCAGTAGAGCGGTCCTTCCCCAGGGCCGGCCGATGCGGAAGTTCAGCTGCGCTCCCAGGTCCCGCGAACGCAGATCGCGTTCCGTAAAAGGTCCGGCTTCGCGGATGGCAAAACCATTCACCGCCACCAGGTTGAAAAACGAACTGGTGTGCATGTACACGAATTGCCGGAACAGGTTCTGGTTCATGTCCTTCGGATCTTGCGCATCACGCCGCACCGTTTCCTGCACCCCGGTATTGAAGGTGAAGATGTTGTCGCCCAGGCGGAAGCTGGGGTTCAGTCCGAAGTTAAAGGAGTAGTCCGTGGTGTCGCGGTTGATGATCTGGTTGACGGCCGGCACTGAGATCTCGCCCCGGCTGTTGCGCACCTGGAAGAAGCCCGTGGCGTCGGGCAGATTGTTGAGGTGCAGGCGATAGGCTCCGGTCCACTGCGTCTCCAGCGACGAGCGCGGAGGCCGCAGCAGGGATGGATCCGAGCTGGCACCGGTCACTCCCAGCTTGGCGTCCAGTGCGTAGATCGTGGTGTCTTCAAAGATCGGAGTGATGGAAAAGTTCGACTGGAAACTCACTTTCGGGTTGATTCTCAGCCCTTCGGTTCCTCCGACCTCAAGCATTTCCCTTTGGGCGGCATCATCCTCTCCGGCGGCGTCGGCGGCTTGCGCGAAAGCCGTCAGCGCTTGCGTGTCGTGATGCTGCTGCCGGTACACGTTGGCTTTGGCCAGAAGATAATCGTAGGACTGGTCTTCGCCGCTGCTGTTGTTGGCGCGGTCGATCTGGACGAGCTGGGCTTCGGCCCGCGGGGTGTCGCCGCGTGCCAGGTAACTGTTGGCCAGACCGATCCGCACCGAAGTCTCCGGTGCCCCGGCCGCCAGGGCGCGTTCAAAGAACGTCTGCGCCAATTCGAATTCATGCATGGCCAGAAACACATCGGCGGCTTGCAACCACTGCCGGCCCGTAGCCGGCGGCGCCTGGCCTCCGCGGACTTCCATCAAGCCCAGCGCGACCTGGCGCCGCGCATCTTCCCACTCGCCGTCCTGGGCCATGAGCTTGCCGATAGCGAGGCGCACACTAAGCCGGTCGCTCCCCGGCGCGGCTAACGCTTTTGCAAAACGCTGCATGGCGCTGTCACGCTCGCCGATGATGCTCAGGGCCTCGCCCGTCGAAACAAACACATCGCTTTGCCCGCTTTGCTCCGCCATCCCCACGTAGCGCAAGGTCTGCTCCCGGTCGCCCAGATGAGCGTAGGCGCGCGCCAGAAGAGCGTAAGTGGCGCTGTTGCCGGGCGCGAGCTTTTCCGCCACCTGCAGTTCATCGATGGCTTCCTGGTAGTGGTGCAAACCGAACAGGCTGTCGGCCAGCGCCAGGTGGAGCCCGGTCTGGTTGGGCGCAAGCTTCAA
>DATGYF010000379.1:0-4551 GCA_035298145.1 Terriglobales bacterium
AATGGTTTCCGCCATGGTGGCGATGACAAACACGGTCCAGGGAACAAGTCCGAGCAGGGCGACGGGCAGGTAATACCAGAAGGGCTGAGTATGGTGATAAAGATCTTTTCCGAATCGTGCCAGGTTGTGTTCCAGAATGAAGACCCGAAAGAATTCCGGGTTTCTCAACTGAACCGCCACGTACCACGGAAGTGCCGCGACTGCGAACAGCGCGATGCCAGGTACCCAGCAGGTCCGTGCCATGAGGCGGTAGTCACCTTTGGCGGTCGCAAAGACTATCACGATCACCGCCGCCAGAAATGGCGCTACCGGTCCCTTAGCCAGCATTGCCAGTCCCAGAAAGATGTAGGACATCGCCAGGTAACGCTTGCCGGCGCTTTCGTACCAGGCATACCAGGCCAGCATGGCGATGGTGAAAGTGGCCGCCAGCGGCATGTCGGTCGAGGCCGCACGGGCGAAGCCGATGACGCCGCTGGCGGAAGCCGTCATGAGTGCGCCGTCCAGTTGAAACCCCGGACGAAAGCGGCGCAGGAAAAGATAAACAGCGACCACCATCAGCGTGGCATCCAGCGCGGAAGGAAGACGGGCAGCCCAGTCGCCGACGCCAAAGACGCTGTAGGCCAGCATCGCCTGCCAGTAGTAAAGAGCGGGCTTTTCGAGCCAGGGCTTGCCGCCCAGCGTGGGCGTGATCCAGTCGTGGCGGGCAAGCATCTCGCGCGCCACTTGCGCATAACGCGGCTCATCGGCCCCCAGCAGGCCAAAATAGGCGAGACCGAAGAAAAACAGGAAGCCGCAGAAGCCGGCAAGCAGAAGCCAATCCATGAGCGGCCGTTGGCCCGCAATGGCGGCGCTATGCGATGTCGGATTGGCTGAGAGTGCCGTCACAAATCCGAATTCTTAAAATCGACAATCTGAAATCTTCAATCTGAAATCGCGAGCGAGATTTATTGTATGGAAGCGCGGAGCTGCAATTCAGCGAGAATTCGCGCAGTCGCGGCAGACAATGGCCCGTCGAGGGCGCAACCACTGGCGCACTGGTGTCCGCCGCCGCCCAGACGTTCGGCGATTGCGGCCACGTTCACCTTACCCTTGCTGCGCAGACTGATGCGGAAGCGGCCGTCGGGAAGCTCGCGGAAAAACAACGCCACTTCCACACCCTGCATGGACAGCGCATAGTTCACCAGGCCCTCGCAATCTTCTTCCCTGGCATGACAGCCCTGCATCTGTTCCTGACTCACCGAAATCCACGCCAGCGCCCCATCCCGGTGCAGGTTGGAGAGGGCCGCGCCCAGCAGCCGCATTTTCGCGGTGGAGTGTCCAAAATAAATATTGCGGGCGCAATGGGCGGGATCAGCCCCTGCGAGCACCAATTCCCGCGCCAGTTCGAAGGTGTGTTCGTTTGTCCCCTCGAACATGAACGACCCGGTATCGGTGAGGACGGCGGTGTAAAGACAGGTCGCGATTTCGGGAGAAATCTTCACTCCGGCAACGCGCGCCAGGCGATAGACCATTTCCGCCGTGGCCACAGCCTTGGGATCAATCCAGTTCACCTGGGCGAAGGGGCGGCCGCTCTGATGGTGGTCGATGTTAATCAGGAACTTGTTTTCCAGTCCATGCAGGCGGGTGCGCTGAATACTGTCGCACTCCAGGATGATGGCAGCCTCGTAGTCGCCGTTGACATTCTCCGACTGAATAACCTCACTGGCGTGGGGCAGAGGCTGATAAATGCGCGGCACGCCGTCGCGCAAAAGGACATCTGCCTGTTTGCCCATCGCCAGCAGAATCTGGCGGCAGGCCAGCGCCGAACCGATGGCATCGCCATCCGGCCGCGCGTGAGAGGTCAGCACAAACCGGTTGCGCTGCTCGATGTGCTTGAGAACTTCTTTCACCATAAAACAGTCGTCAGTCTTCAGTCGTCAGTCTTCAGTCAGTCGTTGGTTTGCAGACGACTGACAACCGATGACTGACGACTATTTCTTCCTCTTCTTCGTCCGGCCCAGCAACTCATCGATTCGGGCGCCGTACTGGTCGGAGCGATCGAGGTGAAAATAGAGTTCCGGAGCACGGCGAAGTCGCAGATTTTCCGCCACTTCGCGGCGAATAAATCCGACGGCCGCGGTCAAGCCCTCCAAAGAACGGTCGGCTTCTTCATCGTCGCCATCGAGCGTGACGTACACTTGCGCCGAACGCGAATCCTCCGCCAAAACGACGCTGGTAACCGCGACCAGACCGATGCGCGGATCTCCCAGTTCGCCCTCCACGATGGTTTCGATTTCCTCCCGCAGGGCCTCGCCCAGGCGCTCCCGATGGTATTTCGCGCCACGCTTCTCCACATCCACCTCTTAAGTAAAACGAATGAGAATATCAGAAAAACCGCCGCCTTGCGTAGCGCCGGCGTCTCGCCGGCTGTCCGGCGGGCGTCTCGCCCGCCGTCCGAGCCGAGGCGATCTTCTATGAGAGAAGTCGAACATCGCTCGCGGTTTACCTGAGGCGGCGAGACGCCGCCTCGACAGCCGGCGGGACGCCGGCGCTACATAAACTCCACAAATGAATCTGCAATATCAGCGCCCGCGTTGTTGGCGATGCGCGTGGCCTGTCGCTCTACGTTCTTCATCAGGCCGTCGAGGTAGTCGCGCGAGTCCGAAATGGCGACCACTCCAATCGTCGCCCGGTTCCACAGTCCGCTGGCATCCAGTTCGGCGGCGGCAACGTTGAAGCGGGCCCGCAGCCTGTCTTTGAGGCTACGAACCACCTGCCGCTTGTCTTTGAGGGACTGAGCCGCTTCAATGTGCAGTTCGAGGGTGAGAAAAGCAATCATTCCAGTCGTCAGTCTTCAGTCATCAGTCGTCAGCGAATTCTGAAGACTGGCGACCGACGACTGACGACTGCTTAAGCGATGGCTTCTGCCGCGACCTTCTCGGTAACGAAAGCTTCGATCACATCGCCGACTTTGATATCACCGTAGTTCGAGATCGAAATGCCGCACTCCATGCCGTTACGGACCTCGCTGGCGTCATCCTTGAAGCGGCGCAACGATCCGACTTTACCGGTAAACACGACAGTGTTGTCGCGCAGCAGCCGCACTTCGGAGTCGCGCTTGATGAGGCCATCGGTGACGGAACATCCCGCAATGGTCCCGACCTTCGGGATGCGGAAGGTTTCCTTGACCAGGGCGCGCCCCTGATAGGTTTCCTTGATGGTGGGTTCGAGCAGGCCGGTCATGGCGCGCTTGATCTCGTCCTGCAACTCGTAAATGATCGAGTGCAAGCGGATGTCCACCTTTTCCTGCTCTGCCAGTTCCTGCGCCTTCCGTTCCGGACGCACGTTGAATCCGATGATGATGGCGTTCGACGCCGAGGCCAACAGCACGTCGGACTCGGTAATGGCGCCTACACCCGAGCGCAGCACTTTCAGCCGAACCTTATCATTCGACAGCTTGGTGAGCAGGTCGGTCAGAACTTCCACCGAGCCGCCTACGTCTGCCTTCAGAATGATATTCAGTTCCTTGGTGCCGGCGGTTTTCAACTGCTCCGCCAGGCCTTCCAGCGACACGCGGGAACTCTTGGCCAGCGTGGCTTCGCGGGCTTTCTGTTCGCGGTATTCGGAGACGCCGCGGGCCTTGTCACGATCCGCGACCACTACAAATTGATCGCCCGCCTGGGGCAAGCCTTCCATGCCTAGAATTTCGACGGGAGTGGAGGGTGGCGCGGACTCAAGCTGGTTGCCGCGATCGTCAAACATGGCGCGCACTTTGCCGTACACATTGCCTACGACGAAATTGTCGCTGTTGCGCAAGGTCCCGTTCTGCACCAGCAGCGTCGCCACTGGTCCACGCCCGCGATCCAGCTTGGCTTCGAGCACCACACCGGTCGCAGGACGGTCAGGAGTGGCCTTGAGTTCCTGCAGGTCGGCCACCAGGCAGATCATTTCCATCAGCAGGTTGAGATTGGTTTTCTGTTTGGCCGAGACATCCACGAATACCGTGGTCCCGCCCCAGTCTTCCGGCATCAGGCCGCGATCGGCCAGCTGCTTCTTTACGCGATCCGGCAAAGCATCAGGCTTGTCGATTTTATTGACCGCCACAATGATGGGCACTTCCGCGGCGTGCGCGTGGTCGATGGCTTCGAGCGTCTGCGGCATCACGCCGTCATCGGCGGCCACTACCAGCACCACGATGTCGGTAGCCTTGGCTCCGCGCGCCCGCATGCGGGTGAAAGCTTCGTGGCCAGGCGTGTCGAGGAACACGATCTGGCGCCCGTATGCCGGAGAGTTCTTGTCCGCAATGGTGACTTTGTACGCGCCGATGTGCTGCGTGATGCCACCGGCTTCGCCTCCCGCCACGTTAGTCAGGCGGATGGAATCGAGGAGCGTAGTCTTGCCGTGATCGACGTGGCCCATGATGGTGACTACCGGCGGACGCGTGACACCTTCCGTGGGCACGCCTTCTTCGCCTGCGGCGGCTTCGGAAACTTCCTTTGCGGCCTGCTCTTCGAAGGTGATCACATTGGTGTCCGCTCCGAAGAAGCGCGCCATCTCGCTGGCCAGTTCGGT
>DATGYF010000380.1:0-4895 GCA_035298145.1 Terriglobales bacterium
TGGTGACGATTGCCACCAACATGGCGGGTCGCGGCACGGACATTCTGCTCGGCGGCAATCCGGAATTCATGGCCAAGCAGGAGTGTGTGAAGAAGGGAATTGCGCAGCCGCTGCGCGCCGCTCAGGGGAAGATCCAGATCGACGTTGACGAAACCAAGAGCACAGTCTGGTATTACGCCGGCAATGAATACGTCGTTCCCACCGACCAGTGGACCGAAATCTTTAATCGCTACAAGGTCCAGACCGACAAAGAGCACGATGAAGTCACCGCGGTCGGTGGCCTGCACATCTTTGGCACCGAACGCCACGAAGCGCGGCGGATCGACAACCAGCTCCGCGGGCGCGCCGGACGCCAGGGCGATCCCGGATCCTCCCGCTTTTATCTTTCACTCGAAGATGACCTAATGCGCATCTTCGCCAAAGAGTGGGTTTCAAAGCTGCTGCAGCGTCTGGGCATGGAAGAGGGCATCCCTATCGAATCACGATTGATCACACGCCGCATCGCCACTGCGCAGGAAGCCGTCGAAGCCCAGAACTTCGAGGCCCGCAAACACCTGCTCGAGTATGACGACGTCATGAACAAGCAGCGCGAGGCGGTGTACGGCCTGCGCCGCCAATTGCTCGAGGGCGTGGAGCAGAAGGAGCTCATCCTCGAAGATTACGTCTCCGGCATTCTCAGCGACGTGATGGACCAGTTTTGCGCGGTCAAAGTGCATCCCGAGGATTGGGACACCAAGGGCCTGAAAGACGCCATCTTCACACGCTTCGGCGTGGACATTCTGGCGGAGGGAATCAAGCCTGAGGAGTTGAGCCGACAGGAACTCGGCGATGCCATCTTCGCCAAGCTTAAAGAGCGTTACGACGCCAAAGAAAAGCTCATCGGCCCTGATGCTATGCGTTACCACGAGCGCATGATCATGCTCAGCGTCCTCGATTCGCAGTGGAAGGACCACTTGCGCGACATGGACCACCTGAAGGAAGGCATCGGACTGCGCGGCTACGGGCAGCACGATCCGCTGGTGGAGTACAAGCGCGAATCGTTCGACATGTTCGAAGCCATGATGCAGCGCTTTCAGGAAGAGACCGCCCGGTATCTATACCTGATGCAGATCCTGGAACGGCCGGCGGCAGGGTCGGAAGCACAACCGCACGGAGCAGGGTCGGATGGCAATGGCAGCCGTTCCCCGCGAAATGTCTCTACTTCGGTTGACGAGCTCGAAGAATCCTTCCAGCGCAAGAAGCGGCGCGAACTGGAACAGGCCCGCATGGCCGGCTCCGGCGAAGCGCAAACTGTTCAGCAGGTCGTGCGCGGCACCGCCAAAGTTGGCCGCAACGATCCCTGCCCTTGCGGCTCGGGTAAGAAATACAAGAAGTGCTGCGGCGCCCAGAGTTAAGTGTCATCCAGAGCGGAGCAGCGGCGTCGCTTCGCGAAGCCGCTGCGCAGTCGAAGGACCCCTACCCGCATAGAGAACCTTCTTCGCTGGCACTTGTAGCGCCGGCGTCTCAGCCGCCGGGACGGCGGCGCTATGGTAAACCGACGGTTGAAATAGTGTGGGTCGGACAGGAGTGTCCGACTCACACGCCATGCTTTACACCTGAAGCACATCACCTTCCCGGGCAACGAGCTCGTAGAGCACGGGATTCACGAAGAATCCAATGAAGAGGCGGGAAATCAGGCCAGCCACGATTACGATGGCGAAAGGCTTCTGGGTGTCCGAGCCGATGCCGGTGGAAAGAGCCGCGGGCAGCAATCCCAGGCATGCCACCAGCGCAGTCATCATGATGGGACGAAGCCGCAGCAGGGAAGCTTCCCGTGTGGCCGTCGGTATGTCCATTCCCTCCAGCCTCAACTTGTTAATGTATGACACCAGAATGACGGCAGTTTCGACTGAAACGCCCAACAGTGCCAGCAGGCCCAGCACCGACGAAACGCTGAACGGGGTGTGAGTGAGCTTCAGGGCCAGCAGCGCACCCACCGGTTCCGTCATGATTACACCCAGCGCAATCGTGATGGGAAACTTGAAATTTCCATAAAGGGCAAACAGAATCATGAAAATCAGCCCGATCGCGAGCGGAGCGATAAAGTACATCTGCTCCCTGGCTTCGAGAAACTGGCTGTATTCTCCGCCCCAGGTCATGCGATAGCCCTGCGGCAAAGTCACGGCCTGCTGCACCGCCGCCTGACCCTCGCGCACTGCCCGCTCCAGGTCGCGGCCGGCGATGCTGTACTGCACTCCGATGTAGCGCGAGTTGTCTTCGCGATAAATAAAAGACGCGCCGTTTCCCTGGCTGATCGTGGCCAGCTGGCTCAACGGAATCTGCTGCCCGTCAGGCGTGCCGACCAACAGATTTCCTATGTCGTGAGCGCTGCTGCGAAACTGCGGCTGCATCCGCACCACCAGATCGAAAAGCTTCTCTCCCTGGATGACCTGGGTGACCGCTGCGCCGCCCACCGCTGCCGAGATCACCGCTTCCGCGTCGGCGACGTTGACGCCATATCGTGCAATCTTGTCGCGATCCACATCGATCAGGAGGCTGGGCTGGCCGAGTTCCCGCACCACCGTCAATCCGGTGAAGCCGGGAATTTTGGCCAGCACATTCTTCGTCTGCACGGCTTTGTCTTGCAGCACGTTCAGGTCGGGGCCGTAGATTTTGACCGCCAGGGAACTCTTGAGCCCGGTAAGCGCTTCGTCCACCGCATCTTCCGCGGGTTGCGTAAAGTTAAAGATGATGCCCGGGAAGGCGCTCAATTTCTTGTTCAGGGATGCGATCAGGTCTTTCTTGTTGCTTACTTCACCGTCCCAGGCTGAATCCTTGTATGGCTTCAAACCGACGTAGAATTCGCAATTGAAAAAGCCGGTAGGGTCGGTGCCGTCGTCGGGACGTCCCAACTCCGAGCCCACCACCGTGACCTGGGGATAAGACATCAGGATGGCGCGAACCTGCGGCGCGATCTTGCTGGCCTCTTCGAACGAGATGGTGTATGGCATTGTGGCCCGCACCCAGAGAGCGCCTTCATCCAGGTGAGGCATGAATTCGCCGCCGATGAAAGGCACCAGCAGCAACGATGCGCCGAAAATAAGGGTGGCGATCGCCATCGTGGTTTTGGGACGGGCCAGGGCCCAATCCAGCTGGCTGGCGTACTTGCGCTTCATCCATTCAAAGGCGCGGTTGGGCTTTTCGCGGACGCCGCTCTTGAACCAATACGAGGCCAGCACTGGAATCAGGGTGAGCGTCAGGATGAGCGCGCCCACCAGCGCGAAGGACATCGTCTCAGCCATGGGGTGAAACAGTTTTCCCGACGGCCCGCTCAGCGCGTATATCGGCAGATAGCCTGCGAGGATGACGGCCACCGAGTAGAAGATGGGGCGGTCCACATCTTTGGCGGCGGCCAGGATCACTTCGTTCAGGTTGTAGGTTTGCCCCTCGCGCAGCGCCAGCTCGCGGTAGATGTTCTCAATCATGACCACGGTGCCGTCGATCACGATTCCAAAATCGATGGCGCCGATGGAAAGCAGATTCGCCGCCACGTCATGGGCGTGCAGCACGATAAAAGCGAACAGCAGGGAAAGCGGAATCGTGAGCGCAACAATGACGGCGGCGCGAAAGCTGACGAGAAAGAAGATCAGGACGATCAGCACCAGCACCATCCCGCGGAGCAGGTTTGCCTCCACGGTGTCGGTGGTGAGCTTTACCAGGTCGCTGCGGTCATAAAACGGATGAACTTTGACGTCGGGGGGAAGCACTGACCGGTTCAGTTCATCGGTCTTGGCCTGGACAGCTTTCAGGACGGTCTGGGTCTGCTCGCCGCGGCGCATCAGGATCACGCCCTCAACCGCATCGTTATTTTTTTGAAAGCCGAATTGCCCGAGGCGGGGGGCGTGGCCGATGATCACGTCACCTACATCTCGCACCCGGATGGGTACGCCTTTGTTGCTGCCGACTACGATGTTCGCGATGTCGTCCGTGTTCCGGACCAGGCCGATTCCGCGGACGTAATAAAACTGGCCTCCCTGGGAATAGAAGCCTCCTCCGGCGTTGGAGTTATTCGCGGCCAGGGCAGTGCTGATCTGCGCAATCGTCAGGTGATGTCCATACAGGCGGGCGGGATCGAGCACCACCTGGTATTGCATGACTTCTCCGCCCAAACCGGAGTCGTCGGCCACCCCGGGGACGGAGCGGTAAGCGCGTTCGACCACCCAGTCCTCAATCGTCTTCAACTCCTGCGGAGTGCGATCCGGACTCTCCAGCACGTAGCGGTAAACCAGGCCGCTGGGACTGAATAACGGCGCCATGGAGGCGGTCACTCCGGTCGGTAGCTGGGCGTCGGCCAGCCGCTCAAAAACGATTTGGCGGGCCAGATAGTCGTCGGTGTTGTCTTCGAAGGTCAGACGCAGATCGGAGAGACCATACAGTGAAATGGACCGCATGGTGACCATATGCGGCACGCCATTCATCTCGAGTTCGAGAGGCAGCGTGACCAGGCGCTCCACTTCCTCGGCGGCGTGGCCGGGCCATTGCGTGATGAGTTCAACCTGGGGGGAGGCCAGGTCGGGATAGGCGTCCACGGGCATGCGCTGGAACGACAGAATGCCGCCGACCGTGATGAAACCAGTCAGCATGAGGACCAGGAACCGCTGGCGTAGCGCAGCTTGGACGATGCGATGGATCATCTAGATGTGGCCACTTCGTCGTTCCTCAATAATGGCTAACGCTGTAGTGAGTTGGCGAACTGCAGAAACAGGCTGCCGTCACCGATAACCCGGTCGCCGGACTGCAACCCGGCCGTAATCTCAGTCTTGCCCTGCTGGCTTTCCCCAACCGTGACTGGCCGCCGCCCGAACTGATTGGAGGAAACCTCGGCATAGACAAAAGGCTGATTCTCGTTGTCCCGC
>DATGYF010000381.1:0-7379 GCA_035298145.1 Terriglobales bacterium
ATGGTTTCGGTAATCTCCAACTGCAGATAGCTGGGATCGAGCCCGGTCTGTTTCACGACCTCCGCGATCGCTTTCGCGAGGTTCGGATGCGCAAATTCCTTTGAGCTGATGTTAACGCTCATGCTCAGCGGCGGATCGGCAGGAAATTGAGCATGCCACGAACGCAACTGCTCACAAGCCTCGCGCAGCAAGATTCGATTCATGGGGATAATCAGGCCGGTCTCGTCGGCCACTGAAATAAACTCGGCGGGCGAGAGCAGGCGGCCGCCGTGTTGCCATCGGGTGAGCGCTTCGAAGCCGGTAATCCTGCCCGTCTTCAGGGAAACGATCGGCTGATAGTGGGTCCGGAATTCGCCCAGTTCCAGTCCTTTTCGTAATTCCGTCTCCAGCTCCAGACGCCGCACCGCGCCTTCATGCATGGCGGTGTCAAAGACTTCGCAGCGCGCCTTGCCCGCCCGCTTGGCCCGATACATGGCTATATTCGCGTCCCGCAGAAGGTCTTCCGCGTGGGCGCAGGTGGCGGTGCTCAGGGCAATTCCCACGCTTGCATTCACCACGATTTGGTATCCGTGCACGGTAAACGGGACCGCCAGTCTGCTCTGCAGCCGCTCCGCCACCCGTACGGCGTCGCTGGGGTTGCGGATGTCTTCCAGCAGGATCGTGTATTCATCGCCGCCCAGCCGGGCCAGGGTATCGTCCTTGGAAGGGCCAAACTGCGGACGCGCGATGGTGTCCACTTCCCTCAGTGACGCGGTCAATCTCAGACCGATCTGGACCAGAACTTCGTCCCCGACTTTGTGTCCCAGGCTGTCGTTGAAAACCTTGAACTCGTCCACATCGATAAACAGGACGGCGAATTTGTAATCAGTATGCCGCTTGGAAAGCACCAGCGCGCGCTGCAGCCGGTCCACGAAAAGAGCGCGGTTGGGAAGATTGGTCAGGCCATCATGAAACGCGCTGTGCGCCAGCATTTCCTCCGCCCGCTTGCGCTCGCTGATGTCGCGGTTCACGATCACCAGCTTTTCTGTCTCGCCTTTCGCGTTCCGGATGGCGCTGGCCGTCGATTCCAGAATGCGCCACGACCCGTCCTTGTGGCGTATCCGGTATTCCAGCCTCTGCCCCTTCCCCGTGGAACGCGCCTTGCGCGCCGCCTCCAGGACCCGCTGGCGGTCATCGGGATGAATTTGCTCAATCGACGACGTGCTCTTCAGTTCCTCCGCCGAGTACCCGAGCACGTGCTGGTAAGCAGGGCTGTTGTAGATGCGCTGGCCGGTGCCGTCCACCACTGCAATCATGTCCGCGGCGTTTTCGGTGATCAGCTGAAACAACTGGTCGCGCTCGGCCATACGGCGCCTCATGCGCTGCAGCTGCAAATGCTGATAGAGGGTGTAAACGTCAAATAGCAGGACCACGCAGGCCAGTCCGCGGACCCATTCCTTGAGGTCGGTCCAGTACGTGCCTTCAGCTTGCGGGTGTAACTGGAAGTAGGTTAGCGAGACAATTCCGAAGGTCAAAACCAGAGTCACGACGACAGCCAGGCCCCATAGCCACCACTCGCGCCCCTCGATCTGCCATCTCTGGATCGGGGACGTTGCAGGCTTCTTCTGTTTAGCAGTGGGGAATTCTTCCTGACTCATGCCGCCGGTCGCTCTCTGGTCACAGAGACGATTCTAGACCGGCAAAACTGACGCGAAAGTTACGGAAGTTTAGAACGAGTAACGCGGAACAACTTCTTTGTCCACACTAAACCAATCGTCCCAGAGCGGGCCATCGATTCCATTCGGGACATCAATGCGACGGTACCACCGGCAGGATCAACGCCGAGGGATGCTCGGCATCGTGATAAACGGTGTTGGTAGCGGAAACGTAGTTCCTGGCGAAAGCAGGATCCTCCCCGGTATTGAGATTCCGGTCGAAGCGGGGAAAATTGCTGCTTGAAATCTCCAGACGCAAAGAGTGCCCCTTGCGAAAGACGTTGCTGGTTGACCATAAGTCAATCGTAAACTTGTACAACTGCCCGGGATTGATCAGGTCAGCCTTCTCCCGCGAATCGCGATAGCGGGCGCGGACGATTCCTTCCGTCAGATTTTGCGCAAATCCATCCGGACCCACATCCACCAGCTTGGCGGTGATATCCGTGTCCACCGCCGACGATTTGGCAAAAAGTTCGAGGCTCACCGGTCCGGTGACTTCTGTGTCCTGGGCAAAGGCTGGCGTGGTGTATATCAGGACGTCGTCGCGAGCTTCCACTGCGCGCTGGTCTCGAGGGCCGGGGGCCAGGTGGTTCGAATCGCAGCATAAGGGTCCGCCCACGGTGGGCACCGGGTTCGACGGATCATACACATAGTGGTCGGCAGTTTCCGAACGCGGAGATACGGTGGAGAGACTTCCGTCCCCGCGCAGCGAGTTCGCGCTCTTGGTCGAGTGCAGAAAATATTTTGTGCTTTGGGCGCGGGTCAACGGCCAGTCGTCTTCTTCCCTCCACTGGTTGGCTCCCATGACAAAAATCTTCACCGGCTTGCCCGCAAATTCGTTCTGCACGCCCTTGAACAGGTAGTCGTACCACTTCAGGGTTATTTCGTTTTCGTCGAATTCGGCGGCTGCCGGTCCAAAATCAACATCGCCGATTTTTCTGCCGCTTCCGGCGTGGCCTCCGATGGTCACCAACAGATGCTGGCCGCGCCTGGCCGCTTCGCTCCCGCCGCGCGCCTTGATCCCCATATAGTTGCGCAGCGAACCCCCTTGAAAAATGTCGTACCAGGCGGCCACATGAAGTATCGGTACGGTGATGTCGCCGAAGTGCTCTTCAATCGATAGCTGCTTCCAATACGGGTCGTAACTGGGATGGGCGAGCCAGTCGAGGAAATACGGCGCCAGCGACGCGGTAGAGACCGGCGCTGATGCGTCAGAAAAATTGAACAGGGGATAATTGGCCAGCGGCAGTTTCCACATTCCGCCAAGAGCATTGGTATGGTTGACTACAGTGCGATTGAATGTGTCCTGGGACAGGCCCGATGTCCACGACTGGTTGAACCATTGCTCGAATGCGCCCCCCTGGTAGGTCCAGTTTTCGTGATAATTGCTTGCGGTAACAACCGGGCAGATGCCCGCCAGGTGCGGCGGATGAGCGATCGCGGCCAGCATCTGCGTGGCCCCCACATACGATCCGCCCCACATGCCGACCTTGCCATTTGAATAGGGCAAGGCTGCCGCCCACTCAATTGTGTCGTAGCCGTCATCCGGCTCATGTTTGAAGGTGTACCACTCGCCGTCGGAGGTGTAGCGGCCGCGCACGTCCTGAACGATGACGACATATCCTCGCGCCGCAGCTTTGAGGCCAAAAGCAACTCCACCGTTCTTGTTGTAGGGCGTGCGTTGCAGCAGCACCGGGAACTGGCCGTCCACGTTAGGCCGGTAGATATCGGCGCGCAGAATGACGCCATCGCGCATCGTGACGGTCACGCCACGTTCCGTCGTTACCTCGTAGGATTCGGCGGCCTGCAGCACAGACGTCGTGAAGAGCAGGCCGAGAGCAACGCCGCACACTGCGCCTTTCCTGCAGAGCATGGAGCAATCCTCCGGGTTTAAAGAATACATAAGGTATCAATTTTTACCGCGCTTGGGGACATGAAACACACTGCGTGATTGCAGACGCTCCTGGTTACGCCGTAGGCGGAGGTTAGCCGAAGCAAAGCCGGCTTCGCACGACTGAGCCCGCCATTCAGCCCTTTCCCCTGTGTCCTTGCCACCAACTCTAGTCTCAGTTCGGCCATGCGCCATTCTCCTGTTAGTAGCGATCTCCGACTCGAGTCTCGCTCCCCGAAGGACCTCGGGTTCTCCCTGCTATACTCACGGCCGATTGCGTGCTCGCAACCGGAGGCTGGGCCTGTGCCCTTTTCTCGCGCACCCTGGTGGATGTACATCGTTGCTGCGTCCTTGCTAGGCAATTTTGCCCTGAATGTTTACGTTTACCTGTGGGGACCCGAACCGCCATTTAGCCAGTACAACTTTGCGCGAACCGCCCTGGTGGTCGAGGAGGTGCTGCCAAATTCGGCAGGGGACCGGGCCGGACTACAAGTTGGAGACCGAGTGCTGGCGATAGGTGGGCGCCGCGTGCTGGGCCTTGGCCAATGGGACTTGATCCGTATCAACTTTGAAATCGGGAAGCCTTATCGACTCCAGGTCGAGCGAGATGGAAAGTCACTTGAGCCAGTCATGACACTGCGGCGGCGGTCATGGTCTCAACAGGCACAATACAAGCGCATCAGCTTTGTGCTGAACACAGCAGGTGCGCTTTTGACGTTGCTGGTGGCCTTCCTGGTCGCGTTTACGCGACCCTACGATTGGGTAGCCCGGATTGGGGCGCTTTCCATCGCGCTACTGGGCGGATCCGCCTATCTCTACGGTACGGCCGCCATTATCCGGCGCTTGCCAATTTTCGTGGGGGCGCTCATCTGGTGGCCGGAAGTGGGCTCTTTCATATTTCCCGCGCTGTTCTTTGCTTTCTGCTCAATTTTCCCGCGCCAATTGTTCCGTGCTCGCTGGATTTGGCTGGCGAACCTGCCCGCTCTTTTTTTTCTGTGGCCCATCGTTGGTTTTGCCTACTTCACATTCGTTAATCCTGCAGGCGAAAACAACACGCCGGACTGGGGTCCACGTGTCGGTGCCAGTCTTCTTTTTGCCTACGTAGGCGCCGGGTTGGTGGCGCTGATTCTCAATTACCGCTGGTTGGATGATGTCAACCAGAGGCGACGCATCCGTGTGCTGGTGGCCGGAACGCTAGTGGGGTACCTGGTTCTCGTGCCCTACGTGGTGATGGATGCCATGAGGACGTCGGCCCACAGCAATGCTGGGCGCGTTTTGTTCTCCTGGCCAGCACTTCTGCTGGTCAATGTCTTTTACCAAGCCTTTCCTTTGTCGTGGGCGTACGCGATTCTGAGGCACCGCCTGTTCGATGTAAGGGTGATCCTCCGCCGGGGCTTGCAGTATGCTCTGGCGCGACGGGTCTTGCTCACGGTGGTTCCGGCTTTGGGCATCCTGCTGCTGGCAGATCTGCTGTCCCATGGCCAGCAGCCTCTGCTGGATATTCTGCACGCGCGAGGCTGGATCTATGTTGTTCTCGGAGGACTGGCAATAACAGCTTATGTGAAGCGCCAGAGCTGGCTTGAGGCTCTCGATCGGCGCTTCTTCCGCGAGCGCTACGATGCGCATCGCCTGCAGCGCGAAGTGGTGGAGGAGGTTCGCGCAGCGCGCAGTTTCGGACAAGTGGCACCCGGCGTGGTTACGCAAATCGAAACCGCGTTACATCCGGAATTTGTCAGCCTGCTGGCGCGCGAACCTGGCGAACCGAGCTATCGCAGCCTGGCAGTGGCGCCTTCGGGATTCGAACTTGCAGCACCCCTCGCGGAAAGCAAGCTGATGTCGCTGGTGCGACTCCTCGGCAAGCCGCTGGAAGTCCCGCAGACCGGATCGGATTGGTTAAAAGACCAGCTACCACAGGATGAAACCGCATTTCTTCGCCGCAGCCGCATTGAGTTGATTGTGCCAATCGCAACCTCACCCGAGCGCACAGAGGCGCTGTTGCTTCTGGGATTGAAGCGCTCGGAAGAACCTTACTCACGCGAAGATCTGGACCTGCTGGTCGCGGTTGCCTCCAGCCTGGCGCTGCTGCTCGAGAAGCCGCCGGGGACGGCAGCGGTTCGAAGTGATCACTTTGAGGAGTGCCTGCAGTGCGGCACTTGCTACGACAGCGGCACAAGACAATGCCCCAGGGAGAGTGCACAACTGGTGCCCGTGATCTTACCGCGAGTTCTGGGTGGACGCTACCAACTGGAGCGGCGTCTCGGTCGTGGTGGTATGGGCACGGTCTATCTGGCTTCGGACCTGTCCCTGGAACGCCAGGTCGCGGTGAAGGTAATTCGTGATGACCTGGTAGGTAGCGCGGACGCGGCTGAGCGCTTCCGCCGGGAAGCACGCGTCGCTGCCAGCTTTGCTCATCCGAACGTGGTCACCGTGCACGACTTTGGCGTCGTCGCACGCACACGCGCCTTTCTGGTAATGGAACTCCTGCAAGGGGGCACCGTCCGCGAAGAGTTATCCCGTCAAAAGCGCTTCGCAGCCCCACGAGTCGTTTCTGTTCTGGGAGATGCTTGCTCCGCGTTGGAGTCTGCTCATCACCGTCAACTGGTGCATCGTGACCTGAAGCCGGAGAATATCTTTCTGGTGGCCGGACGCTCGGGCGAGACGGCCAAGATCCTGGATTTTGGAATCGCGAAGTTTTTATCCACTGCTACGCTTCAGCCCACAGCAGATACTACTCCCGGTGCGGTGATGGGCACGCTACGCTACATGTCTCCCGAGCAATGGCGCGGTGGAGAACCGTCCGCCCTCTGGGATCTTTGGGCGCTGGCGGTGGTCGCTTATGAAATGCTGACCGGCATCTACCCGTTTGAGGGCCACTCTCCAGCGGATTGGCTCAGAGCAGGAGAGGCGGCCAAATTCGTCCCACTGGCTGCCCATTTACCCGAGGGCCCGCATGCCGGGCAGGAATTCTTCCAGAAAGCATTTGCCGTCGATTCTGCCTTCAGGCCACGTTCGGCGGATGAATTCCACGACGAACTGCGCCGTGCGTTCGGTTAGTTGTCCATCGTTACCAATACGTGAAGTTCAGCTTGTCCACCTTGACCGAATAGGGGGTTTGCGTCTTGTTCCCGTCCATTTGGAAATTGATCGTGATGCCATACCAATCGGACGGGGCCGTATAGGGAGGGAAGGTTCGGTTGATGTCGCGGGTCACGCCGTTCAGCGTGATCGACTGATATAGCACTTTATTGTCGGAGGTTCGTTGAAAGTGAACGATCACGTGGTTCCAGGCATTGTTTACGGGATTGCAGGGAATACCGGCACTCACCCAATGCCGGTTCACGTTGTCCCAGATGTCCCATGCATGGCCGCCGGCGATACGACACTGGGAGCCATAGATGAAACTCTTCCCGCCGAAATATTGACTGACGTCAAACTCCAGGACCTGAGCGGCGCCGATGGTGCTGGAAAAAAAATACGCGTCGTAGATGAAGTTCCTGGTGTTCGGAACCAGGGTTTTGTTGGGGTCCGGTAAATCCAGTACAGACGCCGGGCCCACCATGGGGTAGCTCCACAGGACGTCGGAATAAGGCTTGGTGCCGCCGAGTTTGAACGTAGTCGGGCCGCCGTCCGTCTGCGTCATGGAATAGGTGACTTCCGGCTGGCAGTCGCTGCAGATGTTGTAGTTGGGCGCCAGTTCGCCCCAGCCTCGCCAGCCCTTGCGAGCATGCACGTTGGTCAGTGTGTTCCCACCCACATCGCCACTCACCTTGATGGTGACCGGCGTAAAGGCTGCC
>DATGYF010000382.1:0-6295 GCA_035298145.1 Terriglobales bacterium
AGCTGAATAGATGTTTGCCAAAATCCAGCGCATTCATTTTGTCGGCATTGGCGGCATCGGCATGAGTGGGATTGCCGAAGTGCTGCTGAGCCTTGGCTACAGGATTTCCGGGTCTGATCTGAAGACCTCATCTGTAACCCAGCGCCTGGCCGGCCTGGGCGCGACCGTCTTCGAAGGCCATGCCGCGGAGAACATCGCCGGCGCGGAAGTTGTGGTTACCAGTTCGGCGGTCGCGCTGGAGAACCCTGAGGTTGTCGAGGCGCACCGGCTCCACATACCTGTGATTCCGCGCGCCGAGATGCTGGCGGAGTTGATGCGCCTTAAATACGGCATCGCGGTGGCGGGCATGCACGGCAAGACGACGACGACTTCCATGGTGGCTGCGGTGCTGGCTGCCGGAGGACTTGATCCCACGGTCGTGGTCGGCGGGCGTGTGGACGCCCTGGGCTCCAATGCCCGCACCGGCAATTCGGAGTACCTGGTGGCCGAGGCGGACGAGAGTGATCGCTCGTTTCTCAAGCTCTCTCCGGTGCTCGCGGTGGTCACCAATATCGATCGCGAGCACATGGATTGCTACCGCAACATGCGCGACGTGAAAAAGGCATTCCTCGATTTCATGGATCGGGTGCCGTTCTACGGCGTGGTTGTGGTGTGCAATGACGATGCGCCGCTGCGCAAGTTGTTTCCGCAGATTCGGCGCCGCATCGTGACTTACGGCACACGGCGCGGATCGGATTTTCACATCAAGCCGGAGAAATCTACATTTGAATCGGAAGACCGGCGGCCGGTCAGCCATTTTCGCGTGGCCTATGGTGAACGCGACCTCGGCGAGTTCCGCCTGCACGTGCCGGGAGCGCATAACGTCCTGAACGCGACGGCAGCCATCGCGGTGGGCATCGGTCTGGACATCACGGCTGATGACATTCGCATGGCTCTCGAAAACTTCCGCGGCGTGGACCGGAGATTCCAGTTGCGGGGCAAGGCGGCCGGCATCAGCGTGATCGACGACTACGGCCATCATCCCACCGAGATTCGCGCTACGCTTTCCGCGGCCCGACAGTGCGGCTTCGGAAAGATTCACGTCATATTTCAGCCCCACCGCTACACTCGCACCCGGGACCTGATGGACGAATTTGCCACTGCGTTTGAGGACGCCGACACGCTGGCCGTGCTCGATGTTTACGCCGCCAGCGAAACCCCGATCGAGGGCATCACGGGGGAGGTGCTGGCTCGCCGGATCAGCGAGAAAGGGCAGCGGCAGGCCTCGTATGTGAGCTCGTTCGCCGACGCGGTGGCATCGGTGGTGGCTGCCGCCCAGCCCGGAGACATGATTCTGACCCTGGGCGCCGGCAGCGTGTCGCAACTGGGCCCGATGATCCTGACGAAATTGCAGGAAAACGAGGCCATGGCATCCCGCCCCCGGACCGCGGTCTCGGCCACCTAGAGGTTTTTGCCCGCGAACAAAACACCCCTGGCCTGATAACGACTTTTTAGGTGGCTCGTCTAATGGGCAAAGGAAGATGCCATGGAATCCGAAAAAGCAATGTACTGGATGACCCTGGGTGTTCTCGCACTGGCCACAGCGACCGGACTCGTCACTGAGCACCGGGGATGGAGCGACCGCCTGGTGGACCGCTCAGTCGCGGTGGTAGCGCAAGCCTCCGATGTAGCCGCGCACTATGCCGAAGTTGCGGACTTGATGCTGGGACGCGGAGAGAGTGACCTGGCCAGTCCAGCGGATGCCATGATCGATGTGGCGAACGGTGCTCAGGATAATGTTCAGGCCGAAGTGCAGGCCCAATTGGCCTGCGCACGACGGACTCTGGTGCGTCGTCAGGCTGAACTGGTGCGTCTGCGGGCCATCAGGGTGCAGGTTCGTGCCTTGGAGCGCGCCCCGCGCACCATCGTTTTGCCCGCCCGGAACATGGTCATTCAGATTCACCCGTAGCGCAAACACGTAGGGGCAGATGTCCCCATCTGCCCGGCGCAGCAGAGCTCCGTTATTCTTATCTTTCTCGCGGGCCCATGCCAAAACCTGTCGAGCTGCGCTCGACTGGGCAGATGAGGACATCTGCCCCTACGCACTCTGGGTCTGTGCAAAACTTGCTAAATTTTTCTATCTCTCTTGCTCAAAAGCAGTTATATTGATTTTGCTCAAGCGATTCCCTGACGACAACTGACCTGAGTTGATGGCGCGGAAATCCGGTCCCACCATCTCGCAGGAAGATTTGTATCCACTGGCCGACGAGCCAGGGCGCGAAGATTCACGCCTGCTCGACCTGGACGTGGAACAGGAACCTCCGTTCCTGCGCGTGCAGAAGCGCGTCTCCGTCCGCCGCGGTTCACTTCCCAAGAAAACTGTAACTCGCCTGACCTGGGGCGCAGTGGTGCTCGCCATCGTATTCGTCTGTGGAATCGGCGTGGCCGCTCTTTATCACTACGGCGAACGGTCCTGGCGGTTCCGGGTTGAATCGAGCGACGACATCGACATCAGCGGACTGCAAAACGTTACCCGCTCGCAGGTGATGGAAGTGATGGGCGGCGACATCGGCCGCAACATTTTCTTTGTGCCGCTGGCGCAGCGCAAGGCGCAACTGGAGCAGATTCCGTGGGTGGAGTCGGCCAGCGTGATGCGCTTCATTCCCAACCGGTTGAAAGTGGAAATTCACGAGCGCACGCCGGTGGCATTCGCGCGCGTTGGCTCCAGAATCCTGCTTACCGATGCCGGCGGTACGCTGATGGAATTGCCGGGCCGAAAGAAATATTCCTTCCCCGTGATCGTGGGCATGAACAGTGGTGAGCCGCCGTCCACCCGCTCTGCCCGGATGAAGATATACAACGATGTGGTCAGCCAACTCGATGCCGGAGGGGCTCATTATTCGCAGGAGCTCAGCGAAATCGATCTCTCCGATCCTGACGATGTGAAGGTGACGGCCAACAATCATGCCGGCGAAGTGCTCGTCCATCTCGGATCTTCCCATTACCTGGAGCGCTACAAGATCTACGTCACGCACGTGCAGGAGTGGCAGCAGCAGTTCGACAAACTGGAATCGGTGGACTTGCGCTACGACCGGCAGATCATCGTCAATCCGGATCTGCAGGGCCCGATGAAGCAAGCACCGCTTTCCGCCGAAGCAGCCAGGAAGGCCATGGCGGCAGGGGTAAAGCCGGCCGCGCTGATTACCCGCATCAGCTCTTCTCCCCGGCCGTCGCCGGCCCTGACGTCGAAACCGGTTGCGACATCCGCGCCGAAACCTGCTCCATCACGGCCGGCGGCCGGCGCCAAGACCGCCGACGCCGTACATCACAAAGCACGCGTCCGTCCGGCGCGGGCCTGGAGCAAAGCCAGAGCGAAGACAAAGCACACTGCGACGGCGGTCAAAAATTCTGGCGGCAAAATCAGGCCCACGCCAAAGTCCGTGGCCGCGGTGAAGGCTTCGGCGAAACCGAGCCCGGCAATTGCCAAGGGAGAAACACAATAGGAATGGCGAACCCGCACGAGCACCTTCTGACCGCAATCGACGTAGGCAGCGCCAAGACCTGCGCGCTGGTGGCGGAAATTACCGACAACGGATTGCGTTATCGCGGTCACGGCGTGGCCGAATCGCGCGGCTCGCGCAAGGGCGTCATCGTGGACCTGGACAAGGCCGTGAGTTCGATTCAGAAGGCGGTGGAGCAGGCCGAAGACGCGGCGGGAGCCCCCATCGAGCACGCTTTGCTGGGCATGGCCGGGGCCCATGCCCGCGGGTTCAACAGTCACGGAGGCCTCAGCTTCGGCGCCCGGGCGCGTGAGATTGGCCGCGAGGAACTTCGAGCGGCAGTGGACAAGGCCCGCGCTATTCCTCTGCCCGACGATCGCGAAATTCTGCACCTGCTGCCACAGGAATTCATTCTCGATGACCAGACCGGGGTGAATGATCCGCTGGGGATGATGGCGGCGCGCCTCGAAGTGCGGGTGCACATGGTCACGGTCGCCTCCAGCGCGCTGCAGAATGTGGTGACCGCGGTAAATCGCGCCGGGGTGCATGTGGACGACACCGTGTTCGAACCCCTGGCCTGTGCCGACGCCGTGCTGCGCGCCGACGAGCGCGAACTGGGCGTGTGCCTGGCCGACCTGGGGGCGGGATCCACCAGCGTCATTGTCTTCCAGGAAGGCGCGGTTGCTCACACTGCCGTAATCCCTGTGGGCGGAGATCATTTCACCAGCGATCTTTCGGTGGGGCTCTGCACTCCTGTAGCCGAGGCGGAAAAAATCAAGCGGCTCTATGGCAATGCCATTGTCACTCTGATCCCGGAAGGCAACGAGGTTGAGGTCCCGTCGGTCGGCGACCGGCCGTCGCGCCTGATTTCGCAGCGCATGGTGGGAGAAATCCTGGAGCCCCGCGCCCGCGAACTGTTTGAAATGTTGCGCGACAATCTGCGCCACGCCGGAATGTTCGAGCTTTGCGTGGGTGGCATTGTGCTGACCGGCGGCGGATGCCGCTTGCCCGGCATTCTCGAAATCGCAGAGTCGGTGCTGCACCGGCCACTGCGGTTGGCCTGGCCCGCGCCGCTGGCAAAAATGCCGTCCACGCTGGCCGAGCCCGAGTTCGCAACCGTCCTGGGCATGGTGTTCTACGGACACCGCGCCCGTATTGCTCGCGGTATTCAGAACGAGCGCTGGAGTTCAAAGCTGAAGGCCATGTTTGTAGGGAAGGGTGCATAGGTAGTTGTAGCGCCGGCATCCTGCCGGCTGTCTCGAGGGCGGTTCGCTCTCGGCGGTGCGGGCGAGACGCCCCCACGACAGCCGCCGGGACGGCGGCGCTACCTGGGAATGAGCAAGCCAAATCCAAAGAAGGCGGCGTACATGAAAAAAGAAAACGACATTCGCATCAGCTTCAACGAAGACACCCGCAACGACGCCAAGATCAAGGTCATCGGCGTGGGTGGCGGCGGGAACAACGCAGTCAACCGCATGATTGATGCCGGCATGGAGGGCATTGAGTTCGTGGTCGCGAACACCGACCTGCAGGCCCTGCGCATGTCGCGCGCGGCCATGAAGATCCAACTGGGAGTGAAGCTCACCAACGGCCTGGGGGCCGGCGCCAATCCCGAAGTCGGACGCAAAGCTGCGCTCGAAGACTCCGACAAGATCATCGAGGCGCTCGAGGGTGCCGACATGGTGTTCGTCACTGCCGGACTGGGCGGCGGCACCGGCACTGGAGCTGCGCCGATTATTGCGTCGCTGGCGAGCGAGATGGGAGCGTTGACCGTTGCGGTGGTCACTAAGCCTTTCGCTTTCGAAGGCAAGCGCCGCATGCAGCAGGCCGAGCGCGGCATCTCCGAGCTGATGGATTCGGTCGATACCACCATCGTCATCCCCAACGAAAAGCTGCTGGCGGTCGCGCAGGACGCCGGCTTCTTCGAATCATTCCGTGTGGCCGATGACATCCTGCGGCAAGGCGTGCAGGGCATCTCGGATATCATCACGATCCCGGGGATCATCAATCGCGACTTCGCCGACGTGAAAGCCATCATGGCGGGCATGGGCTACGCCGTGATGGGCACGGCCACGGCCAGCGGTACACGACGGGCCATTGATGCCGCGCAAAAAGCCATTGCATCTCCGCTGCTCGAAGCCGGCGCGATCGACGGCGCGCGCGGAATTCTCATCAATATCACCGGTTCCAGTTCTCTCAAACTCGCTGAGGTACAGGAAGCCTGCAGCATCATCCAGGGTGCCGCGCACGAGGATGCCAACATTATCTTTGGCGCCGTGCTCGACGACAAGGCGAAGGATGCGGTGAAGATCACGGTAATCGCAACCGGATTCAAGGATTCAGACATCCGGCGCCGGCAGGCGGAGATGCAGTCTGGCTTTGCCGTTTCCTCGTACGTGGCTGAGCCCGAGCCCGAGTACCGGCCCGAGCCGGTGCGTCCGCCCATCGTGATGGAGGAGGCGCCGTCCCGGCAAATGGCCGCGCCGCACAACGAAGGCGTGGCAGTCGATACCCTGCGTGATGCCATGATCGCCAACTTCGAGAAAGAAGACCTCGACGTCCCGGCGTTCCTGCGCAAGCGCACCGAAATTACCTAGGGTTGGGTAGCGCCGGCGTCTCGCCGGCTGTCCCGAGGGCGTCTCGCCCTCGGAGGTGGGATTGTGCCGCGTAAGGCGGTCCTTCGGTGGAGCGGGGCTCCCCGATGCGAGAGTTTTCCGCGGCGCGGGCGAGACGCCCCCGCGACAGCCGCCGGGACGGCGGCGCTACGGAAACTCTGCTGTCTTTTTGTGCCTCCCTCACGTCTAATGCTGACGGAG
>DATGYF010000383.1:0-6675 GCA_035298145.1 Terriglobales bacterium
TCCTCCATGGGCGGCGGAGGGGGCGTGGCTCCTTCTTTCACGGCGCGCGCCTGGCCGCCGGGCAGCGGCTTCTCGCTGCTGGCGCGCTTGAGCAGCGAGACTTTGGCTCCCTGATCGATCTGGTAGAGGTGTTCAGCATCGCGCCCTGGTTCAAGATGGATATTGCTCTGGTTGTGCGCGATGGCGGTTGCCTGGACGGGATCATTGTGCGTCTGCTCCGCCAGTTTCTGGAAGGCGTCATAGGTTTCCTGGCTTACCAGATAGCGCTGCTCCAGCCATCCTTCGGCGCCGCCGGAGGTGCGGACCCGGGCAAAACGGCGGTCGCGTCCGAGTACTTGCACCGCCTCGCCGTTCTTGACCGTGCCGGCCTTGTTGTAAACCGCGGCTACCTGGTCGCGCAGAAAGGCCTGCGGGGCGGATACGTAGGCCATCTCTTTGCCGCCGGTTTGACCGCGATTGCAGCCGCCGAGCAGGGCCACCCCCGCCAGCGCGAGGAGAAAAGAACAGCATGCGAAAAATGGGCGGCGGAATTTCACGTTGTCAAATTTTCGCGAAGCTCGAACCCCGGCTTGCTATTCCAGACTACGCCTGAGGACTGGAGTCCCCGAAGGAAATACCGATGGCCCGGGCGGTCTGCACCAGTTGACCGTTGGGATCGACCGTCTTCAGACAGCCAATGGCCTGGGCAATATCTACTACTTCAATGCGCGCGCTGCGCAAGCACACCATCTTGCCGAACCCGCCCTGGGCAATCAGATCGACTGCGGCCACGCCAAAGCGAGTGGCCAGGATGCGATCGAAGGGTGTAGGCGAACCGCCGCGCTGAATGTGTCCCAGCACGCTGACCCGCACTTCCTTGTCGGCGCACACCGCGATGGCGTTGCCGATCAAGTTGCCGACCGAGCCGGCGCGCCGGTTGTTCTTCAACTCGGGAGGAAGTTTGACCCCTTCCGCGACCACCACGATGGTGAAGCGCTTGCCGTAGCCCTCGCGCGCCCGGACAAACTTGCAGACGTTTTCGACAGTGAAGGGAATTTCGGGAATGAGAATAACGTGCGCTCCGCCGGCCAGGCCGGCTTCGAGAGCGATCCAGCCAGCGTCGCGTCCCATGACTTCCACCACCATGATGCGGTGATGGGATTCGGCGGTGGTATGGATCTTGTCCACCGCGTCGGTGGCGGTGGTAACGGCGGTGTCAAAGCCGAAGGTGACTTCGGTGGCTGAAAGATCGTTGTCAATGGTTTTGGGCACGCCCACGATCTGCATGCCCTTGCGGAAAAGTTCGAGGGCGATGGTCTGCGAGCCCTCCCCGCCGATGCTGACCACTGCATCGATGCCGAGCTTGCGCGAGTTGGCAATGACCTCGTCGGAAATATCGCGCGTGACTTCCTTGCCGTCCTCGATCGTGCAATAGCGAAAAGGATTGCCACGATTCGTGGTCCCCAGGATGGTGCCGCCGCGCGGCAGAATGCCGCTGACGTCCTTGAGTTTGAGCTCGTAGGATTTCTCCGGCCAGATCAATCCGTCGAAACCATCCGGGATGCCGATGACCTTCCACCTGTACTTCAAGAAGGCGCATTTCACCACGGCGCGAATGACGGCGTTGAGGCCGGGTGCGTCGCCGCCCCCGGTGCAGATGCCAATGCAGCGGATGGCGCTCATTGCACGGTGATAGTTACGGTATTGCTGTTGATGCCATTCAGAGTGGCAAAGACGTGAGCGACTTGGCCCGAAGTGCCGGTGTTCGCGGTCGCACTGCCGCTGCCCTGGGTCAAACTTATGGCAGTGGTGTTGTCATTGTTAAAAGTCACCTGGCTGGTAATGTCCTGGGCCTGACTGCTGCCGGAAAATGTCCCCTTCGCGGTCAGGGTGAAGGTCGAGCCGGCAGTTGGGGTCAGGGTGGACGCAGTGAGGGCAATGGACACCAATGGGCCGGTATTGACAGTAATCGTGGAGGTACCGGTGATGGTGCCGGAAGTGGCGGTGATGGTGGCAGTACCGGGAGGATTCGCGAGAGCGGCGGCTGCAGTAACTAGACCACCCTGGCTCACGGTCGCTACGGTCGAATCGGACGTGGTCCAGTCCACGCTTCCGGTCAGGTCCTTGGTGCTGTTATCGGCGGCGTAATTGCCGGTCGCCGACAACTGCCGGGTCTGGCCCTGAATGAGCGACGCGGACGAAGGCGTCACTGCCAGCGAGGTCAGTGTGGGGGTAACAAAAAAACCCTTGCAACCAGCCGCCAGGGCCAGCACGAAAAGCGCCGCAAACGTAGCCAAAATACGGAGTTTCCGATCCATTGAAGGCATGATGAAAAATTCCCGGCAGACGTACTCTTTCCCGCACTGTCCGCTACGAGTGGCTAAAAAGAATTGTAGCAGACCGGGTTTTTGCCCGAACCAACGGGTGTACTTCCGGGTGCCCCAAGGTCGGTGGCGCACTTGAGCTGACCGGGAGCCCGATGTAGCCGGCAGCCCGGCGGAACATTCCCGCAAACCACCCCGGCACCGAGGCCTGCTAATCTGCTCTCAGGGTTTTCGGCGCGACTGAGCGCGAGGCTGAAGCTACGGAATGAAAAGACTCTCTTACCTTCTTTTTCTTTGCCTTTTCTCTTTCTCGATACGTGTCGCTGCCGGATCTGTCGGCGAAACCGGCCTTACGCCCCCTGCAGGCAAATTACAGCGGGCGCCGGCACACGTTTCCCCGTTTCTTCCTCGGCTCTGCTCCGCCTGCATCCGGGCGAACATGGAATTTCTGGCTTCCGACGCGCTGCGCGGACGAGGCAGCGCTACGGCAGACGAACTGGTGGCTGCAACCTATGTGGCGGCGCAACTGCGAGCCTACGGAATTTCCCCTGCCGGGGACAACGGCGGGTACCTGCAGCGGGCAACGCTGCTGCAGCCAAAATTTACCGCGCCTCCGCAATTGACATTTGCCAAGTCCGGCGCCGGCGGAGAAGAAACTACCTGGACCTGCGGCAAGGAATTTGCGGCCAGTTATCTTGCCCAAACCCATTTCTCGGGTCCATTGCGCGTGATCAAGGTTGACGAGGACGATCCGCAGGCTGCGGGCGCGGTGGTTCTGATCCTGGGAAACGACCGGCGCCGGCAGCGGAGCAAGGCCTTTTCACTGGCCGCAAAAGGTGCGGTTGCGGCGATCATCGCTGACACCTCGGAGCGCGCTGCCGAGTTCCAGCGCGCCCCGCAGCTGCCCAAGCTGCCCGTGCAATTGGAAGGACCGGATGGCTCCGGGCTGGAGAACGATTTCAATGTGCTGGAGGCCATCCCCGAGGCAACCGCCGCTCTCGAAGCGCTTCCGGAGAACACGGTGCTGACCTTCGATGGCCCTTCGACTGCAGACAAGAAATACACTTGGAATGCGCTGGGCGTTCTGCGAGGGCGGGACCCGCAATTGCAGGCAACCGCGGTGTTACTCTCGGCGCATCTCGATCACCTGGGAATCGGTCAGGCTGTGAACGGAGATGACATTTATAACGGCGCTGATGACGACGCCTCCGGCACGACCACCGTACTCGAACTGGCGCGCGTCCTGGGAAGCGGACGAAAGCCCAGGCGCACCGTGATCTTCGCGCTGTTCGGCAGCGAGGAGACCGGCGGCCAGGGATCAACATTTTTCCTGCAGCACCCTCCGCTGCCTTTGAAACAAATCGTCGTCAACCTCGAATTCGAGATGCTGGGGAGGGCCGATCCCGCGGTGAAGTCGGACACGGTATGGCTGACCGGATGGGAGCGCTCGAATCTCGGACCCACCCTGGCGGCTCGCGGAGCCAAGCTGGTGGGAGACCCTCATCCCAAACAGAACTTTTTCGCCCGCTCCGACAATTACGTCCTGGCGAAAAAGGGCGTGGTGGCCCAGACCGTATCGAGCTACGGATTGCACGGCGACTACCACCAGCCCAGCGACGATATGGCCCACATCGACTTCAGGCACATGGACGCAGCCATCGCATCCCTGTTGGAGCCAGTCCGTTGGCTGGTGAATTCTTCGTTCACGCCGCAGTGGAATGAAGGGGGAAAGCCTTGAAGTCAGCTTACAGCTGTCAGCTCTCAGCTGTCAGCTAAACCAGACCACCGCCGAGATCGCAGAGAACGCAGAACAAAACAGGAAAATCAAAAGAAGTTGCCAAAATGTTTTCTCGGCGTTCTCTGCGGGCTCGGCGGTGGAAGATTTTGCTGACGGCTGAGAGCTGACAGCTAGTTGGCCCTTTTCGCCCTGGCGATTCTGTCGTCTATGGGCTTGCGGCCGGCGAAGCCTTCGCTGGTGTCGTGCCAGTGCGTGATTCCCTGTTCACCGAGTTTCCAGCACAACAGAACAGTGCGGCCTTCCACCTGGCAGGGAAAATCAAGCAATCCGATGTCGAGGTCTTTCACCTGGACTCCGGTGGCGTCGATTTCGGCGAGGGTGTCTTTGACGCGCTGGATGGTTTTCTCGCGCTCCGCTTTGCGCCGCGCCACCTGAATAATGTTTACCAGCAACCCGCCGCTGAGGAAGACTCGATGGGCGAGTTCCTGAAGTTCGGCGTCCACGGTCTCAATCAGTTTCTTGCCCTCGATCGCGGTACGCAGAAGGGATTCCAGAATGGGCAGAAGACTTTGGGCTTCATCGAGGGTGAAACTGCGGTCGGCCATACGCGTACATCTATTCTAATGCATCCGGGAGATTAGTTTTTGAACGGCTGCAAATTATGCGCACGCATTTCGTGGAGCGCTTTATCACGCCAGCACTACGCAGGCATGGACATATGCATCGGATGTCCGGGCATCCGGCTAAAGTTCCTTGCCCGGACCTGGACGGTCGATGCAGAATCACGACTGAGGCAGTTTCCATGTTGGAAAGCGGTCCAGACTCTGTTCCAGAAAACGAGCAGCATTCGGTCATCTGTGCCTGGTGTGACCGGCCGATACGCGAAGGCAAGAGCGGTTTGATTTCGCACGGGATATGCCTGACCTGCCTGGGAGACAAGTTCAGCTACGCCATCGAAAACGTGGCGCTTCTGAATCGCGAAGTTGCGGACCTCCTGCCCTATGGTTTCATCCGGCTGGATGAGCAGGGCGTCGTCCTGGAGTACAACACAGCGGAATCGGCGCTCTCCGGCCTGCCCCGCGGCGGCGTTGTAGGTAGGAACTTTTTCCGTTCGGTGGCTCCGTGCACCTGCGTGAAGGAGTTTGAGGGCAAAGTCCAGGAGATGATTGCCAGTGGAAAAGCGGGGCGCGATCAACTCCAATTTCTCTTCAAGTTTCCGAGGCGGGTCACCATGGTCAATCTCGCCATGACCTACGATCCGATCCGGCATGAAGTCATACTTCTTGTCCGGAAGATCCAGGAACAGGGCAGCCGCAGTGGGGAAGGATGATCGAAGCGGACGATCAGCGGGCCCTTCCGTGGGACGGGTCGGCGCTGGCCGCCGTGTTCAGGTCCACATGCAAATGCAGGGCGCGGTCAATTCCCGGCGGGTAACAGCTTCCGTCGCGGTCGTAGTTGGCGGGACACCCGGCAGCAAAGTCTGGCCTCTTCGGAGATTGCGCAAATTGCCATACTTCCGCGAAGTCGATGCCGCTCCCGGATGGGCTGGGCGGAGGCTTGGGGAAGGCGCATCCCGGTGAAGGCGGGCAGGCATCATTCGCGACCCAGTACGCGATCTTCCGCCCCCCTGAATCTTGCCGCACATCCTGAGCGGTGACCACGGACGCGCCGCCATCTTCCTTTGCTGCGATGCCGGAGCAGTAAATCCCGGCCCGGAAACCCGCTGCGGCTACACCGTCTGCCCAGGCGTAGATGTACGCTTTCTGCGCCGGCAGCATCCGGCCGCCTTCTTCCTGATCCAGAAAAATGATGGTTCCGGCAGGAAAGCCTTCGCGCCGCGCCAAGGCCACGGCCGCATGGGCATCGGAGCCGCCCAGCCTGCCGGCACGCGAAAGAGTTCTTAATTGCGAGTACAGCCTGCCGTTGAACAGCACCAGAAATCCGAAGCCGGCTGACTGCAATGCCTGCCGCTTTCCGGCCCAGGTGTTCGTCTTTTCGCCGGGAGGCTGGTTCAGCCAGAAGCCCGCGTAGGAAAACGTCTGCCGCAGCAGCTTCAGGTTCGCGTCTCCCGGGTAGTCGTTGCGGTCGAATCCCAGGTAGGCGGCTGCGGGCACGGACGGCGCGGACTGCGGCGTCACGTTCAGACTGACGGAGATCAATAGGACCGGGGTGAGGATCCGGGGAAGGCGCTTCATGCTGAGATGTTACCGGGTTCAACCGCCTCCGGGGGACGGCCATAAGAAATTTTGGGTGCGCAGTCCTCGTCTCTCCGTTTGTTGGAGAGACAGGGCGGGAGAGTCAGGAACGAGGTGTTCCTTCTGGTGAGACTGATGAGAACCGGAGTCTGAGAATTCAAAAAGCGAGTCCGCAGCGGCGCCAGGCGGAAGATCCACGGGATAAAAAAACGGCTGGGAAATGATCCTCCCAGCCGTTGGGGCAGAGGCATTAGCACCAACCTATTGCGGCAGAATTACAGAATCGATTACGTGAATGACTCCGTTCGAACACGCGATATCCGCCTGGACAACCTTGGCGTTGTCCACCATGACGGCTCCGTTGCGGTCTGTGATGTTGACGCTCTTGCCGTTGACTGTTTTGGCCGAGTTCAGCTTCATCACGTCCTTGGCCATGACT
>DATGYF010000384.1:0-1744 GCA_035298145.1 Terriglobales bacterium
TGGCGCGCAATGTAGAGAAAGCCGAACCCCAGCGCGAACAGCAGCACCGTGAACAGGACCCGCGACGTACGTGCGTCGATCAGGGACATGGAAACCGCGTGTATTTAGTCGCGAACCACTTCCGTATTGTCGCCGGGCACCAGAATGCGCACCAGTTTGAACTGATCATCAAGCCACAGCGACCAGTCTCCAGCATCGCTTTTGAGCAGAAAGTGATTGAGTTCCCGCTCCACGCCATTTACCGGGGTCTTCTCTTTCCCGGTGAAGGCCATACTCACCAACAGCGAGGAACGCTGGTGAGGATTGATGGCGCCGAACTTTACCTGCTGGTTCTGCGGACAGGTGACCTGTCCTTTGTCCTGACGGCAACCCGTGGCCAGATATTTCCACACCAGAATTTCCCGGTGGATGAAGAAGTAGTCGTCCAGCACACTGGTGGAAAGCGGCAGCAGGAAAGGATGCTCCTCCTCCTTGTCCTGGGGGGTGTTGGTAGAACGTTCGACCAGCAGATTGTCGTTGGGGGTGATCACGGCCCGCGCTTTTCCCGGACTGACTTCTTTCCACTCGTACTTCCGCAAGTCACCGTTCGGCGCCAATTCCAACTCTGAAGTCTGCAGCGCAGGGGCGGTGGCAATATCGGTCTTGAATTCCGAAGTGGCAACGCTGCCCGAGGCATTTTGCTGGATGGAGAACTTTTCGGTAGCCACTCTATGACCGTTCATGAAGACGCCGAATGAGCCCGCGTCCACATTCTGGTATGCAGGTTGCTTGTCCTTGGCCGGGCTTGCCACCACCGCCGAGAGCAGCAGAAGCCACCAGATCCCTACTGTCCGAGCCGTTCTTACCTTCACGTGCACACTCCTTCGAAATGCTGGTTAAAAGCGGCTTCGACAGACCGAACGCGGTTATCGAAGTCCCAGGCTGTCGATCACTTCGCCCGCTACCCGGTCCACGTCTTTGCCCGCAGTGTCGATGCGCAGCCCGGCTTTCAGATAGCAGGGCCGGCGGGCCTCATACAAGCGGCGGAATTCATCCAGATCGCCGCGCAAGGGTCGATCCACCGGTTGCTGGCGGCAGCGGCGGAATAACTCTTCCACCGGAGCGTCCAGGAAGATGGTGGAGAACCCGGCTTCTTCGAGCAGGGCGGCATTTTTTTCCTGGGCGAAAGCCCCGCCCCCAACCGCCACCACCTTGGCGGAAGCGCCCAGCTCCGCAATCAGCGAACCCAGCGCGGCATGCTCCAACTGACGAAATGCGGGCTCCCCGGAAAGCCGGAAAATTTGGTCGATGGAGCGTTGTTCGCGGGCCTGGATCCGATCGTCCAGATCTTCAAAAGGCCAGCCCAGCCTACGACCCAGAGCGGCCCCGACACTGCTCTTGCCGGCGCCCATGAAGCCCACCAGGACTACGGCCCGTACCCCCGGGGCAGACGCCGCCTTGCTGCTGTCGGACGGCCCGCCTGGTCGAGTGTTCATGTAGGGCAAATTCGCGGGACCGAATCCATCCGCCCCGCCAGCCTCTCACTGTCGCTTGGTTTTTAGCGCTTCTTGAGGTGGATTTTACCACTGAAGGAAAACAACCGGACCGAAGATGCTGCCTTGTTCATCGTACCTGCGAAGGCACTCCCTGCCCTGACCACAAAGGGAGTGTGTTTCGGTTCCAGGAGAAAATCGTTCTCTACCTTGCCCCGCACCGAGCGCGCGGTCACGTCAAACGACGCATCGGTCGGAGCACTGGCCTCGAT
>DATGYF010000385.1:0-6090 GCA_035298145.1 Terriglobales bacterium
CGGGCCTCAGTCCCCTCTGCTTGTACCCGGGGTCTTGAGCCGAGATCCGACGCCGCCGTTGGGTTATAATACCGCCGATGCCGGAAGAACCGTTCAGGGGAATCGTCGGGATGGTGCCCGACGAATTCAAACACGAACCCAGGTCCAAGGGTCTGCTCACCGCCCGTAAAAAGAAACCCAAAGAACTGGCGGTGATCACTGAATGCTGCACCGGTTGTGCGGGTTCACCGGCCTGTGTGGAATATTGTCCGGTGGAAGACTGCATGTTCTGGGTCCCGGACGAAGACAATTCTCCCTTCGGCCGCATCCAGGTCGATCCTATTCTCTGCATTGGCTGTAACAAGTGCACCAGCAAGGGCCCGGATGGCTCGTTCCTCGACGGCTGTCCATGGGATGCAATCGTGATGGTGGACACCGCAGAAATCGAAAAAGAAGTCGGAGTCATGCCCTTCTGACTGGGAACCGGGAACTAAAAACTGGAAACTGAAGTTCCAACCAAAGTCCAGTCCAGTTCCTGAACGATGTTCCCACGGGAGCTGAAGCCCCATCTAGAGCATGATTGACGCGGCGCTAAAGCGCCGCTCTTCCACTCGACACCGCGCGAAACCGCCGCTCCTCCACTTCCAGAAATAAATCGAACCACGGCTGGGCTATTTCGCCCGTTCCTGTATCGCCTGCTCGGTTGCCAGGGCCTGTTGGCGAATGTGGTCGGGGACCTCTGGCAACTCGCGCGCATAAGGACGGATGGCGGGAATGTCGTCGGGCTGGCCGATCAGGTAGAGAGCGCGCAGAGCCTCCCAGACCTGTTCGGTTCCTGGATCGAGGACGGCAATGGGATCGCCGGCAGCGACCGTTTGACCGGTCCTGGCGGACAACTTGCGGAGCCGGCCGCTTATGGGCGAGCGCACTTCCACGGTCTGGCCTCCCGATTCGAGCTTGGCAACAATCCCACCCTGATGGATTGTCGTGCCCGGAGTGCTTGAGTCCGTAATGGCCCCGGCCTGGGGCGCGGTGACCTTCGCCGGTTGCAGCAGGGCCACAATCTGCGGCCTTCCGGTGGCGTCGCCGAAACGGACCAGAGACAGCGCGGCATTGCCCCGCACCATGACCGAGGGGTCGTCCAGCATCTTTACAAGCGCCTGGTGGAATCCTGCCTGCGCTGCGTCTTTGCTGCTTACATCCTGACCCATGACCCAGGCGTCGGTGTTGCGGACTTCTTCGACCCGGTAAGACGCGAGGCGCACCAGGTCCGGATACCAGCGGGTGACATTGGGGTCATGACGCGTCACTCGCTCGCCGATCTGCACCAGCGCGTGCTGGATGTGACGGGGCTTTTTGTCGTCCTGAAGATATTCGGCCAGCTGCTTGTCTGAAAGCTGCCGTCCAAACCAGGTATTCCACCAGAACAGAAACGGCATGAGCACAATTAGCCAACCGGTGGCGAAGAACAGCAGCCGGTTGCGAGTGGACATCCGCGGCTTGGCGGGAGGACGGGACTCTGAACCTGGCGACGACGTTTCCTGAGGAACTTCGGGAAGAGCTGACATGCTGGAATCCACGAAAACTATAACAGAAGACGCGGAGGCCGCCTCGGCCACGTAGCGCCGGCGTCTCGCCGGCTGTCCCGAGGGCATCCTTCGACTACGCTCAGGACAAGCCTTGCCCTCGGCGATGGGCGGGGGAGGACACCTGCCGGGACGGCGGCGCTACAAGGTGCCAGGCGCGACAATTTCCAAGGTCAAAATCTCTTAATCCACGACATCCGCATCCAGCACACGGTCCTGCTCCAGGTAGTGCGAGACCGCGTACTGTGCCAGAAGGGGCGTCTCCAACCGGATTTCGGCGCCGATCCATTCCCCCTTGGCGTGGGCCTGGCTGGCGGGATGCTTGCAGGTTCCGCTCGATCCGAATTGGGGGCCGAATGACGCGCTCTGGATTTCGTCAAACTGCCTCAGGCCGCGCCAGGCTTCGTCCCCCACGGTGCCGGAGACATCGATCTTGAGTTTCACGATGGCCATGAAGCAATTCCACCACAGAGGTGCAGACAACCAAAGTCAAAGGCGTCGGACAAGAGTGTCCGACCCGCACAAAGCCAAACGAACGAAAATCAAGCCGCGAACAAGTGATACAGCATCACGTAAATCACCACGCCGGTCACCGACACATAGAGCCAGAGCGGGAAAGTCCAGCGCGCAATCCTGCGATGCTGGTCAAAACGCTCTCGCAGGGCGCGGCTCAGGGTGATGATCACCAGGGGCACGATGGCGATCGCCAGTATGGTGTGTGAAATCAGAATGCTGAAATAAACCGGGCGCGACCAGCCTTGTCCCTGAAAATGCACCGAGCCCACATGCCAGTGATAGTACAAATATGAGGTCAGAAACAGGGCGGATGAAATCAGCGCGGTGATCATTATGGCGCGGTGCGCGGCCATGCGGCCCCGTTTGATGTAACTTCGTCCCACCAGCAGCAGGACGGCGCTGCTGCCGTTGAGCACGGCGTCAATCACCGGGTAGATGGCGTATTGAGCGGAAACCTGCATCATGCGGCAGGCTTCGTGGTGCGACGGCTCACCATGATGAAAGAGAGGCCAAACATCAGCGCGGAGAACAGTACCAGCGTTGCCAGCGAAGACGGCAAGGGAAATTCGGTCGGGTTCCCCGGATACAGGAGGTCGCGCAGCGCCTCCACGCCATAGGTCAGCGGGTTGATTCGTATGAGGAATCGAATCCATCCCGAGGCGCCCGTCAGCGGAAACAATGACCCCGAGAGCAGCCAGAGCGGGATCAGGAACAGGTTAATGATGGCATGGAAGGCCTGGGTGGAATCCATGGACCACGCGATAGTGAAACCGAGCGCGGTGAGAGCGAAAGAGACCAGTACGACGGTCAGCACCACCAGCAGGAAGCCAACCAGGCCGAGATGGATTCCGACCAGGGGAGCGAAAGCGAGGAAGATCAGCCCCTGAAGCGCGGAGAGGGTAGTACCGCCCAGCACCTTGCCCAGCACAATCGCGGCACGCGGCACCGGCGCCACCAGCACCGACAGCAGGAAACCCTCTTTGCGATCTTCGATCACCGACATCATGGTAAAGATCGAGGTGAACAGCACGATCATGATCAACGCGCCGGGATAGAAGTAATCCAGATAGTGCTGCTGTCCGGCGGCGTCACCCGATCGAAACGAACTGCCGAAGCCGGAGCCGATGACCACCCAGAAGAGCAGCGGCGAAGCGATCACGCCCACCACGCGGGCGCGCTGGCGATAGAAGCGGACCAGTTCCCGCCACCACAAGGTAAAAGCCGGCAGCATGACTCCGGTGGTGGGAGCGGCGTGCGCCGGAAGGGTTGCCGTCTGGGTGACCACGTTAGCTCGATTTCCGCGCCGGGGGCGCTTTCTTAACTGCGAACTTCTTGCGTGCTTCGAGATATACGTTCAAAAACAGTATGCCGGAAAGCGCCAGCATGATGATGCTCATGAAAAGCCCGTCCACCGTGGTGATCATTCCGTTCTCGACTGTCCAGCCAATTCCCGCCAGAGGAATGAGTCCGAAGACAACCGAAAGCACCAGCATCATAGGTAAGCTCCCTGTAGCGCCGGCGTCTCGCCGGCTGTCCCGCGGGCTTCCCACCCGCCGTATGACGAAAGCTAAACGGTCGCGTGTAAATCAGAACTCATTACGCCTTTCCAGGTGAGGCGGCATCCGGCGCCTCAGAAAGCCGGCGGGACGCCGGCGCTACACCAGACGTCGGCGCTACGAAGTTGGCTCGGCATCATCCGTCCAGAACTTGTGGCCGGTGCGATGGATGAAAACATCCTCCAGCGACGGCTTGCTTACGGAAATGGCTTCAATTTCGCCGGGGAACGCCTCGACCACGTCTGTGATGAAGCGGTGACCGTTTTCCCGCTCCAGGCGGACCTGGCCTCCGAGCACCTGCGCTTGCAGGTTGAAGCGAGCGCGTATGCGTTCCGCGAGGGATTCAACGTCCCGCGCGTCGAGCAGAATGACGTCGCCGCCGATTTCCCGCTTCAGTTCGCTGGGAGTTCCCAGCGCCACCAGTTTTCCCTCGTTGAGGAAGGCGAGGCGGTCGCAGCGCTCCGCCTCTTCCATCAGGTGGGTGGTCACAATCACGGTGACTCTTTCTTCGTCCCGCAGGATATGGAGATACTGCCACAGGTCGCGGCGCGCGCCGGGATCGAGGCCGGTGGTGGGTTCATCGAGCAGCAGCACGGCGGGATGGTGGAGCAGTCCCTTGGCCAGTTCCAGGCGGCGCTGCATGCCGCCGGAAAAAGTTTCAGCTTTCTCCCGGGCGCGATCAGCGAGCCCGACCCGGCCCAGCATTTCCGCGATGCGCGATTTCAGCACCGCGCCGCGCAATCCGTAAAGATGGCCCTGATGCCATAGATTTTCGGCAGCGGTCAGTTTCAGGTCAATACTCTGGGCCTGGAAGACTACGCCGATCTGGCGGCGCAACTGGTTGGGTTCCCTGGCCGTATCAAATCCCATGATGACGGCCCGCCCGCTGCTCGGCTGCATCAGGGTGGAAAGGATGCGGAACATCGTGGTCTTGCCGCTCCCATTGGGCCCCAGCAATCCGAAGAGTTCGGCAGGGCCGACATCGAAGGATACGCCGTCCAGGGCAGTGCGTCCGTCGTAACGGTGGACAAGTTCCTGAATCGAGATCACAGCGGGTGTGGCAGACGCAGGATTGCTTTGGGAGTCAAGCGCAACGTAAACGGGGGCTTTGGAGACCACAGGGTATTTTATCTGGAACTGTCGAACTGTGCTCGGATTGGGCGACTCTTCATCTGTTGGTGCGTCGAGATGCAATCCGCAAGACCCACGAACCACCAAGGACACGAAGTATCACGAAGGCGCCTATTCTCCGAGGCTCCTAGTTCACCCTCGTGGTTAACGGTAGTCACTTAGGATTCAGCATCATCAGGGCAAACAGCAGAGGCAGATAGAAGACGGTTGCCTGCAGCAGTTGCCGCGCCCGCTGTTTGGAGCGGGCATTGCCGGTGGCTAATTTCAAGGAAACCAGCCGCCTGCCGACATAGAAAAGCGCAATTCCCAGAACCAGGGCGCCGGCGAAATATAGTTTCCCGGACATGCCCAGGTAAGCAGGCAGCAGGCTTATGGGAATCAGCGCCAGCGAGTAAATCAGGATCTGGCGGCCCGTTGACTTACCGTCCGGCTCCACCACCGGCAGCATGCGGATTCCGCCATCCTCATAATCCTGACGATAGAGCCAGGCAATGGAATAAAAGTGGGGGAACTGCCAGAAAAAGACGATGGCAAACATCACCAGCGCGCCCCAATCGAGCTGGCCGCGGGCCGCAGTCCAGCCCAGCACGCCCGGCATGGCCCCGGGAAAAGCGCCAACAAAAGTACAAATGGGGTGAACTTTTTTCAATGGCGTGTATGCCCCGAGATAGACGGCAGAGGTGGCCAGCGCCAACCATGCGGTCAAGGGATTCAGGGCCTGGCCGAGATAGACGGCCCCGCCGAGCATCATCAGCGTGCCCACCAGGGTGGCGTGCAGCAGGCTGAAGCGTCCGGCTGGAATAGGACGCTGCGCCGTGCGCCGCATGTTACCGTCGGTCTTCCACTCCAGGACTTCGTTCAGGGCTGCGGTCCCGCCGGAAACCAGGCCGATCCCCAGCAAAGCATGAAACAGCCCCCAGGAAAGGGAAGAAACGCCGGACTTCAAAGCTCCGAAGTAGTAGCCGCACCACGCCGTCATAATAATCAGTGTGGTTACGCGCAACTTGGTCAGTTCGGCATAGTCGCGTGCCAGGGTCAGAGCGCCGCTGCGCGAGACCACCAGAGGCTGGGTTGCCGTGCTCATGCAGCCACCTGCTTCCGTTCTCGACTGGGAATGCGCTCTTCAACTACCGGGACACGCAGCCACACCTGCGCTGCCAGGACGACAGTGGTTGCCAGCAGCAACGCCCCCACCGCCACATGCGCAACGGTTGAGACCACCATGGGAAGCTCGGGTTGGACCGCGTCGTGTCCCCAGGCCACGCGGGTGAGGAAGGCGACAAAACCCAGGCAGAGTTGAGCGATCAGTAGTGAGAGCAGAG
>DATGYF010000386.1:0-2101 GCA_035298145.1 Terriglobales bacterium
GGCCTGGCGGAGGAGTCGCCCAGCAACGTGAACGCTGCCGGACAGGGCGATGTCCTGGTTTCGATCCAGCCCGACACCGGCCTGGCCAATGGTCTGTGGTTGTGGGCGGCCTCGGACAATCTGCGAATCGCCGCCGCCATCGCCGTCGAATGCGCGGAGAACATGGCCGCCACCCGTCCCATAGGAAAAATCCAATGAGCCGCCGGGCTGGGGTTCAATTTGATTATGTGGTCGCGGGCGACTCGCCCGCGAGAGGCTGGCAAACCTCCGCCCAATTTTCAACTCCAGGACGATGGATTTTCATCCTGCTGATGCTGCTTTTCAGCACGGCCTGCGGATATCACACGGCTGGTCACTCCATTACGCTTCCCACCAACATCCAGACCATTGCCATTCCCGCCTTCGTCAATCGGACACAGACGTACAAGATCGAACAGAGGCTGACCTCAGCCGTCGTACGGGAAATGGTGACGCGCACCCATTACCACATTCTGAACGAAGCCAGCGATTCCGCCGATGCAACGCTGCGCGGCGTAGTGATCAGCACCTCGACCTCGCCTTTGACCTACGACTCGCAGACCGGGCGGGCATCGAGCGCGCTGGTGGTCGTGACCTCGAAGGTAACGCTCACTGATCGCCAGGGCAAAGTGCTATACGAGAATCCCGCATATCTGTTTCGCGAGGAGTATCAGGTCTCGCGCGAACTTTCCAGTTTCTTTGAGGAGGACTCGCCCGCGTTGGAGCGCCTGTCGCGCGAGTTCGCGCGTACCCTGGTGAGCAATGTGCTGGAGGGGTTCTAGGTATGGAGGGGTTCTAGGTATGGAGGGGTTCTGAGTATGGAGAGGTTCTGATGCGGGCCTTCGCCCAAGCCGATCGCTTCGTCTCTGAGGTCGAAGCCCGGAAGCTGCGCCCCGTCTATGTTTTCGTGGGCGACGAAACCTTCTTCCGCAAGCGCTGCCGCGAAGCCCTGCTCAAGCATCTGGTGCCGGCCGACCTGCGCGATTTCAGCCTGTTTGACTTCGATCTCTCCGACACCGATCTGGCTGAGGTCCTCGATCGCGCCCGCACGCCTTCGTTGATGGCGCCCTTTCAGGTCTTTTTTATCCGTGGGGTCAAGACGCTGTTCGGGCGGGGATCGAACGAAGAGAAACTGTCCGCCATCGAGGCCTATAGCAAAGATCCCAATCCCGATGCAGTGCTCATTTTTGTAGCTGACCACATCAGCATCCCTGCCGATGCGCGGCGCATGGACATGACCGACAAAGAGCGCTACGAGCGCATCCGGGAGACGCTGGGACAGTATTGCGCCATTGTCGAATTGGCGCGGGTGGAAGAGAGCGAAGCGGTCCGCTGGATCGGCGAATACGGCAACACCCGCGGGGTGAAAATTGATGCTGACGCCGCCCGCGAACTGGTGGACGCTCTCGGCGGCGACATGATGATGGTCTCCAACGAACTGGAGAAGCTGATTCTTTACGTCGGCGAGAAGAAGCGCATCACGCTGGGCGATGTGGAAACCATGGTGCTGGCCGCAAAGCAGCGGTCGCTCTACGAACTGACCGACGCGATTTCTTCCAAAGACCGGGTGCGTGCCCTGCAAATGCTGAATGCCATCCTGAGCACGGGCGACGGCGACGAAGCCGCCATCGGACATCTCTATATGCTGGCCAAGACTTTTCGCCAGATGCTGGTGATTCTCGAGCGGAATGTGCGCGACCAGCGCATGCTCTGGGCCGCGCTCTGGCAGGGATTTCGCGTCCCGCCCTTCGCCGCCGACGACATTATCCGGCAAGCCCGGCGTTACAAATCCAAGCGCGAACTCACGCGCGCCATTCGCCTGGTGGCCAAAACTGACCTGGCCTTGCGCTCCAATCCGCCCACCAAGCGCTTCGTGCTGGAAAAACTGATCCTCGATCTTACCGCGGAAGCCAAGCCCGAGATTCCGGGATGGTCCCAGGAAGAACTGCCGGTGTAGGCATGGTTCGATGACAGTTAGAGATGCATTCCGCCTTCTGTTACTGATTCCCTGGGTCATCTTCCTGATTTATTGGATCATCGGTGCGTTCAAGACGCGTCCGACCCGTCAAGAAGAGTCTCTCGC
>DATGYF010000387.1:0-4642 GCA_035298145.1 Terriglobales bacterium
GTCTTCCTCCGTGTCCACCCCCACGGTGTCGTACGGCGTCTCGCGCACATGAATCCCGATTCCGTTCTCCAGGAAGCGCAATTGCTCCAGTCGCTCGCTGCGCTCGAGCGCGGCTTCAGGCAGCGCGACGAAGCGGTCCAGCGCGGGCTTGCGATACGCATAGAAGCCGAGATGCTTGAAATATTTTGGCCCGGCGCCGTCGCGATCGTACGGAATAGTCGCGCGGGAGAAATAGAGAGCGCGTCCCGCCGCATCCGTGACTACTTTTACCGCGCTGGGATTGTCTATGTCTGCATGGGCTGCTGCCGTCATCAGGGTACCGACCTGCAACGCAGGGTCTTGCATGACGTCAATCAGCCCGGCGATGTGTTCCGCCCGGGTCATGGGTTCGTCGCCCTGGATGTTCAGATAGACATCGGCTGCCACCGATTGCGATATCTCGTGCACCCGCTCGGTGCCGCTGCGGTGCGCAGCGGAGGTCATCTGGGCCTTCCAGCCGTGGCCTTGGCAGACTGAGATAATTTCATTGGAGTCAGTGGCGATGATGACGTCGTCGAGCGCGGGGGAGGGGCGGACGGCCTCGTAAACCCAGCCAATCAGGGGCTTCCCGGCAATTTCGCGGAGCGCTTTGCGCGCCAGCCGGGTGGAGGCCAGACGGGCGGGGATGACGGCAACGGTTCGCATCGATTTCGCTCCCTATCATATATGCCCTGAGTTGATGGAAGACGGGCGTCCCGCCCGTCAGGAACAAGCCATACTCCTGACGGGCGGAGACGCCCGTCCTCCATGGCATTTTCAGCCTGTTCACTTCCCCGGTGACTGGCGGCTGACACTGGCGAGACTACGTTATATACTGGTCAACTTGCGGACCTCTGCCCCCCCACTGGTTCCGCGCGTTGGGCTCGTGTGTGCTAGTCCGGGGTTGCCTTTAAGAGCTTCCATTCCCCGTCACGGGCCGAGGTCATTCATGGAAGAGTTCTCCCGAGGCCGCCCCGATGGAAAGCCTTCAGAGCCTGGTGAAGGCGGTGCGGTCGTACGCACGCCTTCCAAGGGTGACAGCTCGTCCCCCGGAGTTGCTCCGCCCTCGGACGCGCCAACCCTGATCGGAATTCCCGGCCAGAATACAAACGTCCCCGGCTCGGACTCTCCGACCATGGTGGACATCCCCGGCAGCAATCCCTCGGATTCGCCGACCATGGTGGACGCGCTGGGCTCGGACTCTCCCACCATGATCGATGGCGCTCCTGGCCCCGGCAAGCCCCCGCCCCCGCGGATACAGAGGCCCCAGAGCAATCCGTCCACGCTGCAACCGGGTGCGATTCTAGGCCTGCGCTATGAAATCCTGCAAATCCTCGGCGAAGGCGGCATGGGCGCGGTTTACAAAGCTCGCGACCGCGAACTGAATCGCATGGTAGCGCTGAAAGTCATCCGGCCCGATCTCGCCGGCAGCCAAGCCATTATTGACCGCTTCAAGCAGGAACTGCTTCTGGCCACCCAGGTCACCCATAAGAACGTCGTCCGGATCTACGACCTCAGCGAGGCCGATGGCATGAAGTTCATCACCATGGAGTATGTCGAGGGTGAGGACTTGCGCAGCCTGATGATGAGGAAGCAGGGCAAGCTTTCTCCGGAAGAAGCTGTCGAGATCATGCAGCAGACTTGCCGCGCGCTGGAAGCCGCGCACAGTGCCGGCATCATTCACCGCGATCTGAAGCCGCAGAACATCATGCGCGATAAGAGTGGACGGGTCCTGGTCATGGATTTCGGGCTGGCTCGAACCCTCGAAGGCGACGGCATGACCCAGACCGGCGCCTTGGTCGGCACCATGGACTATATGTCCCCGGAACAGGCCCTGGGCAAGGATCTGGACCAGCGCTCGGACGTCTTTGCGATGGGCTTGATCTTCTACGAACTGCTGACCGGCAAGATGCCGTACAAGGCCGACAGCGTCGTGGCCAGCCTGCTCAAGCGCACCCAGGAAAGAGCCTCCCCCGTCTCCAGCCACGATGCCAGCATTCCCAAGCCGCTCAGCAACATCGTCGGCAAGTGCATGGAGCCCGACCTAAAGCTGCGCTACCAGAATTCGGCGGAAATTCTCGCCGACCTGGACGCCTGGCAGGGCGGGCGCGCCGCCGCCACACTGAACTTCCCCGCCAGCAGCAAGCCCTGGGGGCAAACCATCCCGTGGCACTGGATCGGCGGAGTGGCGGCTCTCGTGGTGCTTGTGTTAGTCGGCATTATGTTGCGCGGAAGATTTACAAACGCGACCCCAGCAGCAAACAAATCAGTCTCGGTGCTGGTTGCCGACTTTACGAATCAAACCGGGGACCCGATTTTTGACGACACGTTGGAGCCAATGTTCAACGTCGCACTGGAAGGCGCAAGCTTCATCAATGCTTATAGCCGTGGAACTGCCCACAACCTGGCGAAACAGCTTCCGCATCCTTCGGACAAGCTGGACGAGCAATCGGCCAGGCTCATCGGGGTGAGCCAGGGACTGGCTGCGATCGTAACTGGTTCTCTCAGTCTCCGCGGCGACACTTACAAGCTTTCGGTGGAAGCCCTCGATGCCCGGACCGGCAACAGCATTGCAACCGCGGAAATCAATGCGGCCACGAAAGACCAGCTCCTGCTCGGCATTCCCAAGCTGGCAGCACCTATCCGCAAGGCGCTGGGTGACACCACGCCAGTGGCGGCGCAGCTCGCCGTCTCTGGGCCGTTCACCGCCGCATCTCTGGAAGTCGTGCATTTATACAGCATCGCCATGCAACAACAGTTCGCGGGTAAAACCGCGGAGGCCTTTCAAAGCTTTTCCAAGGCTGCTGAGCTCGATCCCAATTTCGCCCGGGCTTACTCTGGAATGTCCGGAACAGCATATGACCTGGGGCGGCAAGCGGATGGAGAGAAGTACATCAAGCTGGCCATGGAACACCTCGACCGCATGACCGAGCGCGAAAGGTACCATACTCGCGGCTATTACTACCTGGTCGTCGGCAATTATCCGAAGTGCATCGAGGAATACAGCACGCTTGTAAATCAATATCCGGCCGACCGGGTCGGGCAATCGGACCTGGCCTGGTGCTACGCCTCGTTGCGCAACTTTCCCAAAGCAGTGGAAGCCGCACGAAAGGCGGCAGAGATTGCGCCCAAGGGAGCCCTGGAACACTTGAATTTGGCGTTCTTCAGCTCCTTCAGTGGAGATTTTCAAACCGGTGAGCGGGAGGCACGGGCCGCATCGGACATTACGCCCTCGGAGGTAGCACAGCTCAATCTGGGTGAAGCGCAACTGGGCGAGGGCAAGGTTTCGGACGCTGCCGCAACCTATCACGGGCTGGAGAAATTCGGCCCCAGAGGCGCATCTCTGGCCGCGTCAGCCCAGGCCGATCTGGCGTTATACCAGGGCCGCTTTTCGGAGCAGGTGCGGTTGCTGGAGCAAGGCGCTAAGGCTGATCTCCAGGCGAAAACGCCTGAAAATGCGGCCAACAAGTTTGCTGCCCTGGCCTATGCACAACTTTTACGCGGCCAGAGCGGGGCGGCAATTGCGTCTGCCGAAAAGGCCCTGGCCAATGGGCAAACCATACCCGTCCGCTTCCTCGCCGGGCGTGTGTTTGCGGAGGCCGGAGACACGGCACAGGCAAAAAAAATGGCCGACAGTCTGGCCAAAGAGACGCAATCTGAACCTCAAGCCTACGCCAAGATCATTGAAGGAAAGATCGCGCTTAAGCAGGGGGACAGCCGACTGGCCGTCAAAAACATCACCGACGCGAACAGCCTGCTGGACACATGGATTGGCAGATTCGAGCTGGGCCGTGCCTACTTCGAAGCCGGCCAGTTCCCGGAAGCGGATTCAGAGTTTGACCAGTGCATCAAACGGCGCGGCGAAGCACTGGAGCTCCTGATGGACAACGTGGTTACCTACGGCTATCTTCCCTATGTCTATTACTATCAGGGGCGGGTGCGGCAAGGCCTTAAAACACCCGCCTTCGCGGATTCCTTCCGTACCTACCTGAGCATCCGAGGGCAGTCCACCGAAGATCCTCTGGTGGCCGAAGTTCGGAAGAGCCTGGGGCAATAAGAATCCCTCAAAACTGGCAAGTTCGCCGATTATTTCAGCGCGGCAGTAAGGCCTTAGGCTGATGTTAAGGCGGCTCACACCGCAAAAAGAATGCCCGGCAATTGCCGGGCATTGTTATTCGTGACAAGGCCGAACCACGGCACCGAGTCCACCCATAACGAAACGGCGAACCTGGTTCGGCGCGCGGTCCCGGCCCCGCAGGCACCTCACTTCAGCACCAGTGGAGTCGTAGTCGTCTGAAATTGCTTGCCGCTGTCCAAATTCAGCTCGAAAGTATAGGAACCCGAGCAGAACCCCTTCGTGTTCCACGTAAAGGTGTAGTGGTTCGTGTTCGTGTCGTTGGTAAACGTGCCCGCGCCGCCCTGAACGACTCCGTTAAGTAATAGCGTGATACGTCCCTGCGTCTTACAGCTTTTGGAAACCGGGCCGATGGCGACAAGTGTATTTGCGGGCGGCCGTACCACGGGGTTGCCGGAGGCGGCCTTTGCCCAACCATCGGCTGGGGTTGCGTAGAAGTCATCCTCCAGCGTCCAGGTTATTGGCACGAGGCTATTATTTGCGGCGCTG
>DATGYF010000388.1:0-2819 GCA_035298145.1 Terriglobales bacterium
CTGGCGATTTCCTAATTCCCATATACCATTGCGCGCGACTGGGTTCTGGTGGCAAATCGCGCCGGACGGTTCTGACCCGCAGGCAGTATTTGGCTCACCGTTTATGAGTCCACGCACTAGCACTACTTTGGCAGATTTTTATCGACGTGGGATTCCCAAATCAGTTTTTCTGTGACTCATGGGTGGTCGGCTTTTGGAGGGCCGACCATGGGTGGCAGAACACTGGATTGGAGACACGAGCTTGGACGCTGGCTCAAGCCGTTTCTGGATCGCTTGGGTCATAAAGCGCGGCGTCAAATGTGCCCACTTTACGTATCAGGGCTGATCGGCCCTGGTGATCGCAAGAGCATTCAGCCGATCGCGGAGCGGCTTGCGGTTGGCGACTATGATCAATTGCACCACTTCGTCGCCGCTGGGGTCTGGGATGCGAGTCCCGTGGAGACCGAACTGCTAGTTCAAGCGGATAGTCTCGTTGGCGGCAAGGATGCCGTGCTGGTGATCGATGATACCGCGATACCGAAGAAGGGCACGCATTCGGTAGGGGTGGCCCCACAATACGCTTCAGCGCTAGGCAAGACCGCCAACTGCCAGACTCTGGTATCTCTGACGCTTGCGCGAGACGAAGTGCCGGTCATGCTGGCGTTGCGATTGTTTCTTCCTGAGAGTTGGACGAGCGATCGGGCTCGATTAAAGCGAGCGGGCGTTCCGGCCAAATATCGAACGCCACGCACGAAGCCGGAGATGGCTCTGGCGGAGATCGATCGTGTTATCGCGGCTGGGGTGCGCTTCGGTTGCGTGTTGGCGGATGCCGGGTATGGGCTGAGTGCGCCGTTCCGCCAGGGACTTACGGCTCGCAGACTGACCTGGGCGGTTGGCATTCCGCGTCATCTCAAGGTGTACCCTGCCGATGTGCAGATGATCTGGCCGGTAGCCAAGCGCGGCCGTCCGCGGAAGCGGTATATTCCTGACATTCTATCGGTGGCGGCCGAAGATATGTTGGCCGATGCAACATGGCAGAACATCAGTTGGCGCATCGGCACGAAGGGAAAACTCAAGGCTCGGTTCGCCGCCATCCGTGTGCGGGTGGCTGACGGGCCTCCGCAGCGGATCAGGGACAAGGGTCAGCAGCATCTGCCCGGGGACGAGACCTGGCTCATCGGCGAACACAGGACGTCAGGAGAGAAGAAATTCTATCTCGCCAACCTACCAGCGGAGACTGACCTACGCACCTTGGCAGCTACCATCAAGGCGCGATGGGTTTGCGAACAGGCTCACCAGCAGCTGAAAGAAGAACTTGGTCTCGATCATTTTGAGGGAAGATCCTGGCAGGGCCTGCATCGTCATGCGTTGATGACGATGATCGCTTACGCTTTTCTCCAGCATCGTCGCCTCGCAGCAGCAGGACGGAAAAAAAAGAATCTGCGGGCCGCCACCTCAGCCAACGTTACCAGCCGTACGCCACGCCATCCTCGAACTCATCGCTCGACCACCGCCGCGCTGTCCGCATTGCCGAAAATGGATTTGCGACAAGCCGCAGCGTGAATAAATCTGCCAAAGTAGTGCTAGCTTCTCCATCCAGAACGTCAGGAAGCGGTGCAGTTCAGGAAATTCTGGGAACAGATCGTAGTTCTGCCACACATAGGACTGCAGCAGCCAGCGATGGTCGGGCCGCCGATACAGAATGTGTGCGGTTGTCAGGCCGTAACCAAGGACCTGTTTGCGGAAATCTTCTGAAATCATCGCGCTCACCGTTTCTGATTCGAAGACTGCTCTCCAGCGATCTTGCGAAGCTGCCCACGGCCGCGGGCAGAGCTACTTGCGTTAACCGCTCGGGCGGTGGTGCAGTTCCTGAAATGCCGTAGCCATCTGATTCTACGGGCGTTTCCGAAATTGTTGGCACTCGATGGGATTGAGTGCTAAAAATTTCTGCGTCCCCCTTGCGGGCAAAAAAAGCGCCACCCATGTGGCGGCCAGGTGCTGGCGGGGGGACCAGTCAGCTACCAAAAAAGTCTAGATCGTCCAATAGCTTAGGAGGACTGCCATGAAGTTCCGTCCGCTTCACGACCGCGTCGTCGTCAAGCGCATCGATGCCGAGGAAAAGACCGCTGGTGGCATCATCATTCCCGACACCGCTAAAGAGAAGCCCTCGCAGGGCGAAATCATCGCCGTCGGCCCCGGAGGCCGCGACGAAAATGGCAAACTGATCCCGATCGATCTCAAGGTCGGCGACACCGTGTTGTTTGGCAAATGGTCGGGCACCGAAGTGAAGATCGACGGCCAGGATCTCCTAATCATGAAGGAGTCCGACATCATGGGCGTGATCGAGGGGGGCTCCGCCGCCAAGAAGAAGGCCGCCTAAGGGCGATCCTCGTCCTGAGGAGCGCCCGGAGGGCGCGTCTCGAAGGACGAGGGCGACGAATCAAACAGCTCATCCTTCGAGACGCCGCGCTAGCGCGCGGCTCCTCAGGATGAGGACCGAAACCTGAAGGAAACGAAACAATGGCTGCTAAAGACGTCAAATTTTCCGTCGATGCCCGCGACCGCATGCTGCGCGGTGTCGACATCCTCGCCAACGCGGTGAGGGTGACGCTCGGCCCAAAGGGCCGCAACGTCGTACTCGATAAATCTTTCGGCGCTCCGCGCATCACCAAGGATGGTGTGACGGTCGCCAAGGAAATCGAGCTCGAAGACAAGTTCGAGAACATGGGCGCGCAGATGGTGCGCGAAGTCGCCTCGAAGTCTTCGGACTTCGCCGGTGACGGCACCACCACCGCTACCGTGCTGGCCGCCGCGATCGTCAAGGAAGGCTCCAAGGCGGT
>DATGYF010000389.1:0-4299 GCA_035298145.1 Terriglobales bacterium
AGCCGGTTGCCGTGCCCGTCGCTCCGTGCGCGGTCGCGGTGTAGGGACCGCTGTAGCCGGTCACTGCGATCGTTGCGTCGATCTTGGTGATGGTCACCGTGGCGTCGCCCGATGCCGAGTTGTAGTTGGTGTTGCCGTCAAACGTCCAGTGCACCAATCCGCCGGGCACGTCCGTGTAGGTTGTCGCGGCCACGTGCAGCAGGCTGTTCAGGTCTGCTGCCAACAAGCCGGTTGCCGTGCCCGTCGCTCCGTGCGCGGTCGCGGTGTAGGGACCGCTGTAGCCGGTCACTGCGATCGTTGCGTCGATCTTGGTGATGGTCAGTGCGCCGGCGATGAAGGGGGTGAAGTCGTAGTTGGCTGCCCCCAGAGTGCCGATGGTGCAGCTGATGGGATAGGTCGGCGGGCTGGCCGTGCTTGTGGAGATGGCCGTGGTCGAGCAACTCGCCACACCGCTCACTCCGCTCGAGCCCAGGTTCTCGTTGTTGACGAAGCCCGAGATCGTGTAGGTGAACGTTGGATCAGAAGCGCCATACGCGCGGCTCTGATCGTTGGCCGTGACCATCAAGTGGGCCTTGTCCACCGTCTGTCCGCCTGCCAATGAACCGTTGCTGTCCGTAAAGCTGCCCGTATGGGTATAGCCGGCCGAGACGGTGTGGGAGCCCACGCCCAGAGCCGAGTTGCTGACAGTAGCGCAGGCGTGCGGACTCGGGCTGCATGGGCTCAAAGTAACCGCCGCGCCGAAGTTGGACCCGTCAATGACAAACTGGACCGTGCCGGTGGGAGCTGTGGAGCCGGACGCAGGCGCAACCGTCGCGGTGAAAGTTACGGATTGGCCGTATGCCGACGGATTCGCAGACGAGGTAACCGCAGTCGCTGTACCTGAGACGGCGGCAACGGTGAAGGTCTTGGTATCCCAGACCTTTTTGCCACCGCTGGTGCTGCAGTTTGACGCATCACAGGCCTTGATAGTCCAGGTACCAGCCGGGCTCGAAGCTGTAAGTGTGAACATATCGGTTTCGATGCTGTCGCCTGTGATGGTTATTGGGTGTGTAGCTGTTGGAGTTATGGCGCCCGGCGCAAACCACACAATATTTAGACTTGTCGAGGCACCACTCCCCGTAGTATTAACTGCCGTGTTGGCGCAAACAGTTTCGCCCTGCATGAAGGACGTCTGAGCCGTCGTGCAGTCTGATTTGTCGATAGTAATGGTAGCGTCATGAACGTTAACGCTATCCGTGAAAGTGTTCTGCGCCTGCAACCCCGACTGGCTTCCCACCGCGGTCAAATAAAAACGCAGATTGACATCATGAACGTCCGGCGAGAATTGGTTGTTGAGGATGTTGCCATTGCCGTCAGCGATGGCGGTCATACTCGGGTGAGTATCAATCAGAGGCGACTCCACCAGAGTCAGCATAACCGTCTCGCCCGGCTGCCAGCCTGAACCAGTGATGGTCACAGTGGATCCCGGTGCGTAGTCGGCTGCATCCGTCTTCACCGTGGTGAATCCGTACAGTTCCGTGCTGGCGAGATTTGTGCCGCCGGCGGCCAGGAATCGGCCATCCATGCCAGTAGCGCTTCCGATCATACCGGGACGGGCGACGCTCATCGCACCCGTGGTCTGGAACGAATCCGTCCACGGCAGATAGAGTTCTGTTGAGTTCAGATCAGCGACGCCCGAAGTCCCGCCCACGATCAGAATGGAGTTGTTGTTGGACAGCAGGAAGGCGCGATGTCCGCTGCGCGCTGTGGCGAGGTTCGATGCCGACGCACTGAATGCGCCCGTCGTGGGATCGAAAACTTCGGCGGAAGCAAGATCCACACTTCCGGAGGTGGCATATCCGCTGCTTCCGCCGATCACCGCAACTTTGCCATCGAGCGTGGTCGTGGCTGTGGCCGCCATGCGCGGCATGGAAAGATTTGGCCCGGCCGAGACGGTGCCCGTGCCGGGATCGTAAATTTCCACCGTAGCCAAAGCATTGGCGCCGTCCGCCGTACCGCCGATCACCAGGACGCGGCCATCGCCCAGCACGGCTGCGGCGTGATTCATCCGGTTGGCGGTAAGCGTACCCGCACTGGTGAAGTCGTCATTCAATGGATCGAAGATTTCCAGACTGGAAAGCGCTCCTCCCGAATTATGTCCGCCTGCCAAAAGCACGCGGCCATCGGACAGAAGAGACGCAGTGTGGCCAGCCCGCGCATCCAGCATGACGGCGCTTAACAAGGTCCAGGAACCTGCGGCGGGATCGTAAACTTCGGCTGAGTTGGTGATGCCGCTGCCAGTGCCGCCACCGGTGACCAGCACCCGTCCATCGCTCAAGAGCGTCGCGGTGTGTCCTGACCGGGCCGAATTCATGGGCGCAGCTGCTGTGAAAACTCCACTGGTATCGAACAGATCAGCGCCTGCGTTTGGTCCTGTAGTGTCGGAACCGCCGGAGATGAGAACCTTGCCGTCCTGGAGGAGTACCGCGGCCGCGCCCGAACGCACGTCTCCCATGGGGTTCCAGGACTGCCAGGTTCCCGTCGGAACGCTAGAAACAGATGCCGTCAGGAAAAACACGCACAGCAGGACTAAGACAGATGTGGCTAAGATCTTATTGACGATGCGCAAGTGGGTTCTCCGGACGGAACTCTCCGTCAGCCCGAAACAGAGCTTTCCGGGCTATCGCAACGATTTGCTTACGGGGGGGCCAACAGGGGAGACAATCAGGCCACGAGAATACTTGCAGCGGGAGGGCCAAACTGGATGGGAGATGCCCCCGTCCAAGACATTCCCTTTCCACCACTTAGGCAGCCCAACAAGCCAGGCGCCAAAGGCTGATGAAAGAACTTTGCTCTTTCCTGCAAGGGACTGGTTGTTCGGGTTACTACCGACGGGCAGCCGCGCCCCAAGTTCTACATGGAATCTGGACTGATCTCGGACTCATGGGTAGTAAAAAAACGGAGAAAGATAGGGATAGTTCGACGCGGGCGAGTGGCCGACCTCTTGATGATGTCAGGGTGTGCCACTTGTGCTGAGGCTGCCGCGTCCTTGCGCTTTTTGCAAGAGCGGGCAGGAATGCTGCCGACACAACTTTTGTCCGTTCTGCACACCGACGAAAACCGTGGAGGCGTGTGAGCGGCAGAAGCTGGAGAACTGAACGACGTGGGGACAGCCGCCCTCGGCTGTCCTCCGGAGCGGGTTCCGCTGTGCCTGCCGTCACAAAACCCGGTCGAGCTTCGCTCGACTGGACAGCCGAGGGCGGTTGTCCCCAAGTGGTCTGCGGTGGCCCAGCCTCTGATGATCCCCCTGACGATAGGTGGGTCAAGGTTCTAGGGGCCGATGCCACCCGGCACTTGCCCTTCGCACCGCCTTGTTCCGCGTGCTCGAATCAAAAAACCAACCTGAACTGGAACTTGGCGTTGTGCTTGGTTCTGTCAGACCGTGTGACCTGCAGCAACCAGGTCCCTAAATAACCTTTTGACGTCTGCTAATTGTAGATGCATTGGGAGCACTCGAAGCGGAGCACGTAGCGACCGGACTCGACAACTGCAGTCGAGTCCGGTCGCCGCCTATTTCACTCCCACCCTGAAAATTATGGACTGCGGAGCGTATGCGAGGTTGATGCGGAACGTGTACGTTGAACCTTGGTTCAAGTTGCTGGTCGCCATGTTGAAGATCCACTGGCTGCCAGTCCAGCGGAAGGCGACGTCCGGGATGTCATTCGTGGTAGTTTCGTTCACCACTGTGATGGTGCCCCGTACTTCACTCAGCATGGTCAAGGAGCCGGCCGTGCCGGCGAAGACCGCCGCTGGGTTGGAGATGGGATTGCCGAAGGCATCGCACACCGTGAACTTAACCGGAATCGTGCTGCCGCCCTTGCGGTTGTACACACTGGTGCCGTCGCTATTGATCGGCGGCAGTATCACACCACCCGCGCCCGAGCTGCAAGCCCCGTAGGCGATGGTGTCGTGCACTGTGCTGTTGGCGTTGTTGTAGTTACCGGTGACGTCCGTAAAAGTCCAGGGGTCTACGAGGTAATCGCCGGGCAGGGTGTGAGTGGTGCCGCTCAGGACCAGGCCGCTCAGGCTCTCGCCCAAGACGCCCTTGGCCGTGCCCGTCGCCGTGTGCGCACTACCGTCGTAGGGGACGGTATAGGACGTGACCACGATCGTCGCGTTGACCTTGTTAATCACGATGGCGACATTACCGGAGGCATCGTTGTAGTTAGTGTTGCCGTCAAACGTCCAGTGCACCAATCCGCCGGGCACGTCCGTGTAGGTTGTCGCGGCCACGTGCAGCAGGCTGTTCAGGTCTGCTGC
>DATGYF010000390.1:0-3797 GCA_035298145.1 Terriglobales bacterium
GGTGCCCCCCGATCACCTTCGAACTCTTCACCGTGCCGTTGGCTGCCACAACCACCGACAATTTCACGATGCCAGAGACGCCCATCCGGCGCGCCACGTCGGGATAAACGGGCGCAACTTTCGTCTTGGGCTTGCGCGACAGTTCCTCCGTATTCACACTCTCCTGGGCCATGGCGGGCACATTAAGCATCCTCGTTCCGGCCGTGATCACCCAGAATCCCAAGACCACGCTGAGTAATGACTGCACCAATGTCCTCGCGCGCACAGGTCTCTCCTGATAAGGGAAGAATTCCCGAATGCGTACAAGTGCAATGCCGATGCCAGCCCGAACAGGGCTTGCGGAAGGATCGGTAATATTCCTCTAAAGCCTTTTATCTATTATGTTTAACTGTAATCAAAGCGACGCGATTCCAGACTGGTTCGAAGCTTAGAATCGTCTCATTAACCGGCCGCCATCTCAGTCTGATACACCATTGACGGGTCCATGCCCGATTTCACCATCTCGGCACCCGATCTGCTTATTCGCTTGACTCAAATTGAGAATGTAAGTCTAATCTGCTGTATATCAACTACTTGTGGCTTTGACCATGGCTGGACGGTAACCCTTTGACCTTGTCGGCTGAAGATGCGACCGCTGTGCAGCGCGGTAGTTCGCGTTCGGACGACGCTTTCCAACGCCTCCTCCTCAAATTCTCCGACGCCGCCGCTCAAGGCACACCGGCGGAAGCCTTAATCCGCCTGTTCTGCCAGGCCACACGCCAACTCTTCGGGGTGGACGGCGCCTACTACTGGCAACGGATTTCCGCCGACGAGTTGCAGGGGGCGGAAGCCGATGGACTGTTGGCCGACCGTTTCCGCGGAACCAGGGTCAAGGCCAGCCAGAGCTCGGTTGCCATAGCGGTCGAAGCCATCCGCCAGCGCAAGACGGTTTACGAAAATCAACTGGATCCGGCCCGCTATCTCATGGCTGCCGAGTTCGGCGCCCGCTCCATCATGGCCGCGCCGCTGGTGGTAAGTAACGACTCGATCGGGGCAGCGGTCTTCCTGCATTGTTCGGACCCTGACTTCTTCACCCCGGATCTGGCGGCCAAGGCCACCATTCTCGCCGGACAACTGGGCAGCCTGCTCGAAGCCAATCGCCTCACCCAGGTTTCACGCGAGGAACACCGGCGAACCAAGATTCTGGCCGAGGTCGCGCAAGCTCTCCGTTCCGCCCCCGAGTCCGCGGCGGTGGCCGAGGCGGTCGCGGACCGGCTTCGAGTTCTGCTGCGCACTCGCCTGGTCTGCATGATGCTGCGCGAAGGAACCGCCTTCAGTCTGCGGGCAGTCGCTGCCGAGTCTCCGCAGCTGGCCGCCTCGGTGCGGGCGCGGCATGATCGCCGGGGTTTGCAGTTTGCCGCTGACCTGGCCAGCCGGGCGGTGGCCGCGGGCGAGCCTATCAGCGTAGCCATTGATCCGGCCACGCATGCCCTTGGCGAACTGGTCCCGCCCGGGATGTTGATTGCCGCACCCTTTCGCACCTCGGTGAGCCAGGGCGCGGTTCTCGTATATCCGCGCCAGGACGGCGTTTTCAGTATCGAGGAAAAATCCCTGATTTCAGTGGTCACTGGTTTTGCCGCGGTGGCCATGGCCAATGCCGAGCTCTACAACACGGCCCGGGCCCAGGCACACGAACTTCATCAATTGCTGGATATTTCAGCCGAACTGGGCTCCATCGGCCAGCTGGATGAATTTCTGCAACAGTTTGCTCTGCGCGCCGCGGATTTCCTGGGCTTCGGCCGTGGCTTCATCGGATTGCTGGAAAACGGCGCCTTCCACGTTCGCTGGGCAGCCGAGCACGGTCATCCCCGGCAGGTCGATTTCATGTTTCCCGCCGGGCCCGCCAGCCAAACCCTTCTCCGCAAGGAAGTCTTCTGGTCGGATGAGCCCGCCAAAATCCCCGGCGCCAATCTGGATATGCTGGGCCAGTTCGAGGTGCGGCAGTTATTGACCGTCCCTCTGCTCGATACCGAAGGCGAAGTGCTGGGCATGTTCGGGGTCCTGGACCGCCTCGACCGCACCGGCATTTCGCAGGAGGAGATCCGTCGCGCCCGTGCCCTGGCGGCCCAGGTGGCGGTCGCCCTCGAGGTGACCCGCAATCTCCATCAATCCGAACAGCACCGCCGCCGGGCGGAATCGCTGATGGCGCTGGCCCTCGAACTCAATGGCCACCTGCGGCTTCCCGACTTTGCCCGCAGCTTTGTAGGCCGCGCAGCGGACATCCTGGGCGCACATGGTGCGGCGCTTGTGGTCAAACAAGAAACCGGCATGGAAACCCTGGTCATACGCGGGACCGATGGCCGTGAGGTTCAGGACCGTTCCTTGCTGCGGAAGTTCAGCCACGCCATCGAACAGGCTTTGGCGCAAAACGAAGGCGCCATCGTCTCCTCGAGTGCAACAGAACTAGTTGGCGCAGCGCTGGCCTCGGAGCTGGGTGGAAGCCAGGGCACCCTGGTCAGGCTTCTGGGCGCTTCGGGAGAACTGGTGGGCGTCCTGTGCCTGGGAGATCGCGAACAACCCTCAGACGGTGACACTCAGGTTCTGCAGGCCATTGCCGGGCACGCCGCCGTCGCGCTCGAGAATGCCCGCCTTTTTACCCGCATGGACCAGGCCAACCGGCACTGGGTTGAAATTTTCGATGCCATCAGCGATTTCATCGTGGCCCATGACGAAGCCGGCAACGTCCTGCGGGTGAACCGTTCCCTCGCTGACTTTATCGGAGTGCAGCCGCAGGCGCTCATCGGGGTCAATATGTCTGCCCTGCTGGCCTCGGGCGAGGCTCCGCCCCTACGCTCCTGCCCCTTCTGCCGCAGCACCAGCGAGGGGGATGACGAGTATGTCCATGCCGTGCTGGAGCGCACCTACCTGGTCTCTACCTCGCGCGTCCATGGCGCCAGCAGCGAGGGCATGCAGACCATTCACGTGCTGAAGGACATCAGCGACCGCCTGGAAGTCGAACAACGCTACCGCGAACTGTTCGACAACATTCAGGAGGGGCTGTTTTTCTCCACCCCCGACGGCCGCTTTATCGAAGTCAATGACGCGCTGGTTCGCATGCTCGGCTACGCCAGCCGGGAAGAGCTGCTGCAAGCCGACGTTCGTACCCAGGTTTATTTTTCGACCGAACGCCATCAGGAACTCGCCCGGGAGATGCAGGAGCACGGCGTGGTGCGCAACCACGAAGAGACGCTGCGCCGCCGCGATGGGTCCGCGGTGTACGTTCTCATCAATGCTTTTGCGGTGCGGGACAATCAGGGGCGCGTCACGCAGTTCCGCGGCCTGATGCTTGATATCAGCGGGCTGAAAACTTTTCAGGCGGAGTTGCAGCGCGAGCGCGATTTCTCGGGAAAAATCCTGAACAACACGCAGAGCCTGATCCTGGTGGCGGACACGGCCGGACTGATCAGCTATGCCAACCGGCGCTGGCAGGACATGGGCTACGAGCAGAAGCAGCTGCTCGGCCTGCCCCTCGAAAACCTGGTGGCGCCGGCCCGGCGCACCATTCTCACCGAGGCCCTGAGCGCCACGCTGGCCGGCCGCCAGGTGGACAACCTTGAACTGCAAATCCTGCGCGGGGATGGCAGAATCGGACACTTTTCCATCAACCTCAGTCCCATGCGCGACGAACAATCGCACGTCATCAGCCTGGTGGTGGTGATGACCGATGTGACTGATGCCGCCAGCCTGCAATCGAAACTGATGCACGCGGAAAAAATGGCGGCAGTGGGCCAATTGGTTTCCGGCGTGGCTCACGAGGT
>DATGYF010000391.1:0-1686 GCA_035298145.1 Terriglobales bacterium
GGCAAAGGCCAGCGACTGCTCGTTGACCCGCGCCTGCTCATAGGCGTTTACCAGGTCCCAGTAGATGTTCTTGATCTGGGTAATGGTCGCGGTCACCTGATCTTTAAAAGCGATGTCAGAGATTTTCTTGTTGTTCTTGGCAATAGTCAGATAGCGCAGGTTGGGGCCAAAGCCGAATCCTGCCAGCAACTGCTGCTGAAAAGAGAAGCGGTACATCGAATTCAGCACGGGCGAGAGGTTGAAGAACGGACTGTTCGTGGTCTGGCGGCTGTTGTTGAATTCGACCGTAAAACTGGTTCCTGTCGGAAAAGCCTGGGTGTAGGTAACGCTGGCCTGTCCGGTATTCGATTGCAGCGACGGCACACCGTAGATCTGCTGATTGGCCAAAGGCGTGGTCTGGTGCTCAGCGCCAACCGAAGCCACGATGGCCGGATCGTAGGATGAAACTGCAGTGCCCGCGCCCAGGGTAGATTGCACCAATCCCGACGCGCCTGCACCGGCTCCGCCTGCGCCGCCGGTGGTGCCGCCCGCACCCGCTCCGGGAGCGCCGGTGCCGAAGCCGCCAACTCCGCCGCCGGGAGTTCCCTGCACCACGCCGGCATTCACGCCGCGGAAAATCCCACCGGCGCGAGTGCGCAGTATGTCCATATTGGCGATGGGCAGATTGTAGCGGGCGATCGCGAGGTCAAGATTGTTTTCGAGCGCCAGCCGGATAGCGTCTTTGAGGGACAGGTAGAGCTTGCCGTCGCGAATCAACTGATCGAGCAATGGAGAATTCGCGAGATCAGGACGCGGCACGCTGTCCGGCGAATACGCGCTAAAAGGATTGTGCGACACCGGCATGTCATAGCGCACAGGTGCATTGGTCTGTCCGGAAGCGGTCGCGGTAAGTGCGACCAGGAACCACGCCACACCTCGCGCCAGAAAGTTGGGCCGGGAAGCCATGGCCTTCATCGCTTCACCGCCTCATAGGGCTGCAGTTCCGGATTTGCCGTGTCGCCCACCATCCAGCCATCACGCAACTGGATGGTGCGTGAGCCATATGCCGCATTTGCTTCTGAGTGGGTCACCTGAACGATGGTCGTTCCCTGCTGATTGAGTTCGCGAAAGAGTTCCATGATTTCCCTGGCCTGTGAGGAGTGCAGGTTCCCCGTGGGCTCGTCGGCCAGCAGGAGCGCGGGCCTCTGGATGACGGCGCGAGCCACACCTACGAGCTGCTGCTGTCCGCCGGAAAGCTGGCTGGGAAACAAATCTTTTTTGGCAACGATCTGAAAGCGGTCCAGCGTGTCTGCCACCAGGCTCTGCCGCTGCCCGCTGGGGAAATCTTTATAAGAGAGTGGCAGGTCGATGTTCTCGCGCACGGTGAGGTCGTCCAGCAGGTGATAGCTTTGGAAGACCATCCCGATGTTGCGCTTGGCCAGCTCGCCACGTTGCTTGCGTTTCATCTCATGGACAGCCTGCTCGCGAAACCAGTACTCTCCCAGCCACTGATCGTCGAGCAAGGCCAGCACATTCAAGAGGGAGGACTTCCCCGCTCCAGATGGACCCATGAACGTAACGAACTCGCCCTGGCGAATATCCAGATTAATGCGGCGCAGGACCCATGTTTGCCCGGCTGCGGTTTTGTAGCTGCGTTCGATATTTTTCAGTTGGATCATTTGGTTTCCCGACTAAGAATTTGTTGTC
>DATGYF010000392.1:0-4112 GCA_035298145.1 Terriglobales bacterium
GCTCAAGAAGTCACTGCCCTTCGACGTGGACAAGGCCAAGGTCTCCTATCATGTGCAGCCTTCCAACGTGGGCGTCCGCGTGATCGCGGCCGTGGCGCTGGCCAACGTGGTCGAGGATTACGAAGCGGCCTTTCGCCAGGCAGGTTACCAGCCCGGCGTGGTGATGCCTTCCATGCTGGCGGCGCTGGGAGCCGCCCACGCGGATCAGCCTTCGCTGGTCATCAAGGTGGACGCCCGCACCACCAGCATCGCTATCCTGGATGGCCCGCAACTTTTGCTGTTTCGCACGCTCGAAAATACTCGAGGCGTCACCATCACCGGCGAGCAACTGGCTGAGGAAGTCTATCCTTCGGTGGTATTCTTCCAGGATACTTACCAATTGAATATTGGCCATATCTTTGTGGCTGGCCTGCCCGAATCGGGCGGCGCCGCGCCGGCGCTGCGGGCCCAGACCAGCGCGCAGGTTTCGGACCTGGTCTCCGCGTCGCAACTGGGCGGAAGCGTAGGTTCGATTCCCAAGTGGAGAATGGCGGGAGTCGTGGGGGCCCTGCTTTCCTGATATGCGCGTTGACATCAATCTCGCCACCCATCCCTACGAAGACTCCGGACCTCTATGGCTGCGCTGGGGCGGTGCCGTGGCGGCGCTGAGCCTTTTTACCCTGATTTTGCTTTACAGCGCGGTATCGGGCTGGATCGCGGCGGGCAAGGACCGCAGCCTGATCGAACAACGCCGGCAACAGATTGCCGCCCGCGATGAGCAAAAAGCCAAAGCTGAAGCCATCCTCAGCCTGCCCGCCAATCGCGGTACCCGCGACCGCGCCCAGTTTCTCAACGATCTGTTTCAGCGCAAGTCGTTCTCCTGGACCAAGGTGTTCGCTGACCTGGAGCGGGTGATGCCTCCCCGCCTGCATGTGGTTTCCATCCAGCCGGGAAAGGCCGGCGACAACCAGTTGCAGATCAAGCTGGTGGTGGCGGGAGAATCGCGCGACCGCGCCCTCGAACTGGTGCGCAAGATGGAGAGTTCGCAACACTTCCAGCAGACACAGATCGAACAGGAATCGAGCCGGACGGGGCAGACCCCCGGCGATAACGTTGAGTTCGAGCTCAGCGCGTTGTACGTGCCTGAAATCGAGAGTGACAAAGGGGGCGCGCGCTGATGGCTGAAGCCCCCGATTTCCGGAAGAAGGCGAAGATCGCCATCGCCGCCCTGCTGGTGGTGGACATCGCCGCCGCCGTCCTGCTGTTTTCTCCCCTGGTGGGATCGGAGAGTTCGCGGCGTGAACAGCTGGACCAGTTGTGGCAGGAGCTGCAGCGAAAGACGCACGAGGTCGAACCGCTCAAAGATGTGGACAAGAAGATCGCGGTAGCCAGCCAGCAGATCGACGAGTTTTACAAGACCCGGCTGCCGGCGCAGGATTCAGCGATTTACGAGGAGCTCGGCAAAATAGCCAAGCAGAGTGGGGTCAAGATCGGACAGATTCGCTCCAAGGCCAAGGACACCGATGCGGTAGGCCTGCGCCCGGTGGAGATCCAGGCGGATTTTTCGGGAGACTATCTGCAACTGGTGCGCTTCATCAATTCGCTTGAGCGCGACCCGTTGTTCTTTATCATTGACAGCGTGGATCTGGGGGGCGAGCAGTCGGGCGTGGTCAAGCTGCAATTGAAACTGGAAACTTATCAGAAGGCGAGCGGCTAAATGCAGCTGGGGACGGAAAACCGGAACAAGACCATTGCGGCGGTCGCCCTGGCGATCGTAGCGCTGGTAATGGTCGTAGTGCGTTTTTTTCCCAGTTCCCCGGCTTCCGCAAAGACTCCCATTCCAGTGGTGGCATCGCCAACGGGGCCACCGAGGACGGCGGCGGTACGGCCCAAGCCGGGGCACAAGACTGGTATTGCGCCTGTGCGTTCGCTTGATCCGACTCTGCGTTACGACTGGCTGAAGGCCAGCGAAGACACCCAATACAAAGGTACGGGACGAAACATTTTCCGCGCCGAAGTCGAGATTCCTAAGCCCATCGTGCCGGTACAGACGCATCCCGCTCCAGTCGTCCCGCAGGGTCCGCCCCCGCCGCCGCCCATCAACCTCAAGTTTTTCGGCTTCGCCAGCAAGCCGGGCCAGCCCAAAAAGATTTTTCTTTCCCAGGGTGAAGACGTTTTCATCGCCGGAGAGGGCGACATCATCGATCGCCGCTACCGGATTCTGCACATCACGCCGGTCTCTGTGGAAGTGGAAGATGTATTGAACAATAATCGGCAGAGTATTCCGTTGACGCAGGGGTAGAAGCAGTCGTCAGTCTTCAGTCGTCATGCCTTGGGCCTCTGGTCGTTGGCAAAGGGGCGCTACCTGCGGCCTCTCCTGCTCAAGGGCTCAGGACAAACTGCTGGCGACTGCTTCCAGAAGATCAATGACTCGGGACACAGTGCTAACGATGAAACGCCAGGGGCCAAGGGCCGACGGCCGACGACCAACGGCCAACGACCAACGGCCGCACGCCACCATCCCTCCCCGCCGCTCCGAGCGCGGTTACATCCTGCTCATGCTGATGCTGTTCGTGACCTTGATGGTGATTGCGGCCGGCGTGGCCGCTCCCACCATGGCCTTCAGGGTGCGGCGCGATCGCGAGGAAGAAATGATCCACCGGGGAACGCAGTATTCGCGGGCGATCCAACGGTATGTGAAGAAAACCGGGCGTTACCCGTCTCGCCTCGAAGACCTGGAAAATACCAATAACATTCGCTTCCTGCGCCGCCGCTACAAAGATCCCATCACCGGCAAGGATTTCAAGCTGCTGCACGTCGGAGAAGTGCAGCTTACCGGTTCGCCCGGCATAGCCGGAGCCTCTCCCATCGGAAGTCCCGCAGCCCAGGCGGGGGGAGCGGCGCTCCAGGGAGCAGCCAGCGCCGTACTCGGAGGAGCCGCTGCCCAGGCCGCGCCGGCCACCGCAGCCACTCCAGGCGCCAATCCACCCGGCGATGCAGGCGCGGATTCCGCCTCAGCCAACCCGGATTCGCCGGATTCGTCCAAGTCCGACTCCAGCGCGGCGGGCGGGATTGGCAGCGCTCAACTCTCCAGCGCAGTTTTCGGCGGCGGCCCCATCGTAGGCGTGGCCAGCACCAGCAAGGCAACAACCATTCGCGAGTTCAATCACAAGAACCGCTACAACCAGTGGCAATTCATCTACGACCCCACCATGGACCGCGGCGGCCTGATCACCACACCGGCGCAGCCGGCGTTGCAATCGGCAGCCCCGCTGCAGCAGCAGAATTCATCCAGCCCCAATTCGCCCGGGACACAGGGCTCTTTTGGCGGAATACAGAGTGCGCCGCCGGCGCAGCCGGCACCGCAGCCGCAGTAAAAAACCGAGGGATCGGGCGGGACAGATTTGACGGGCAAGGGTGCCCGTCCTCCATTCATCGATTCGCTTATTTTCTTGCATCGACAATACGTTCCAGCTCAATCACAGCAATCCATTGCCGGTTGCGAGTCTCGCTGTACACCACATTCCCGCCCAGGACCTGGGCCGCGGCCGCGGGCCTCAGATCGTGGTGGTCATCGAAGAATCGCTGCTTCCATTCCTGCCACAGCTGCCAGTGCTGCAGCAGAGGATGTGCGGGCTCATCTTTCGTGGAAAACACGAGCGCGATTTCAAACTCGGAGCGGGCGTCATTCGAACCGGCATCGGCCGCTGACATAAGCTGTTCGAGGGCGAAGTGCTCAATGCGCACCACCCGCATGGGGCGTGTGACATAGCCCAGATACGGTCGCGTCAACTCGTCGCTGGCCGGCCAGGCGGTTAGCACCCGCGCCATGGGATAGCGCGCTTCCAGGAATTCTTCGGCACGCTGGTGCAAACGGATGTAATCCACGTAGGCCAGATTGTCTTCCGGAGCGAAGCCGTAGGGCGGGTCGGTCAACCATCCCGCCACGAACATCAAAACTACGAGCGCAACCACAGCGAGCCCCAGGCGCACTCTGCGCCAAAGGGTGGAAACACAGACCAGAATCACCAGCGGAACCACTGGCAGCATGTAACGCGCCAGTTCCGCGCCGCCCACCATCGCCATGGCGAGAACGTACGCCGCCACCACCGCGAGCATGGCGAATTGCGCGT
>DATGYF010000393.1:0-3855 GCA_035298145.1 Terriglobales bacterium
AGAGACGATAGTCGGGAAGGGCGCGACTGGCCAGAGAATTAATCGCGGTGTTGCCAACCACGATGCGCAACTCATTCGGTCCCGCTTTCAGCAGCGATGTCACATCGATGGTGTATGGAGGATGCCACACCACGCCTGCACACTGGCCGTTGACATAAACTTCCGCCGCTTCCCGCACCGGCCCTTCCAGGTAAGCCCGCAGGTTGAAGGCCGGCAGCGGATCAGGCTTGGCCACCGGCTTGCCTTCTCCAAAATCCAGGACCAGAGAATTTGCGGTGGTCACGTTGGCCGGCAGATCGATGGCTCTTTCGTAGATGACCTGCCCGGAATAGTATTTGAACGATTCCTCCTCGCTCCAGGAGTGAAGAGCAGCCATGTGCGTGGTCTGATTCAATCCGCTGAACCTGAGGTTCCAATCGTTGGAGAGATCGATCACCGACGAATGCTCATCCTTACTCCTCGAGCGCGCAGGCTTGGTCGTCGGAGATGTATTTGTGAAATAGATCAGGCGCGATTCATAGGGCTGCAACGAGATTTCGACCTTGGCTGGATTCTCGACCGGCGAGATCCGGCCGGTGAATGCGTCCCACCACTCGGCATACCTGCTGGACGAGCGAAACGTTGCGGCGACGCGATACGGCTGATTGCTAGTATTCGCAATAAAGTACAGGTCTCCTGCGCTCAGTTGACGATGATTGAAGCCAATCTCTGGAGTCTTCGGAGAAAAAACGACATCCGGTTTGAGCTTGCCTGCGACAAAAGCTCCCAGCTGATTCTCATCATCCAAAAAGTGACCGGGAGCGCCTTTCTCGCGGAACAGGCGCTGGGAGATTTCCTGTATCAGTTTGCTGTCGCTATCCGCATTCACAAGTCCAGGCGCGGTAGAGGGCAGGCTGCGCGTGGCAATGACAATGCCTCCCTGCAGCGCATACTGCTCGATCTTCTGGAAGGTGGAAACCGGCAGGCGCTTGATACCGGGCAGCACCAGCACGGGATAGTGAATTCCAAGGGAGTCGATAGCGTCGCCATCAATCAGGTCGAGATTGAAACCCGCGTCCAGAATCTGCGGAATCACTTTCTCTCCCAGCAGTTTTCCCATCGATTCGTCGATGCTCAGAGTTTCTTCGCGAGTATTGAAGCCGCCCTTCGAGGTTACGGGCTCAGACGACTGGCGTGGGATGGAAAAGCTCGCCCACGCGTCGTCGTTCGGCAACAGCACTGCTACATCATTGACCGGCTTGCCCTGCCGCAGGGCAAAGCTTACCCGCTGCAGATATCCGGCCAGATCGGGCATGGCGAACCACCAGGGATTATGTACGTTGAAGGCGCCGGCGGCGTACATGCGCCATCCCGGCTCGCCCGCAACCTGCGGCGAGTAAGGCCAGCCGTGCCCCACCAACTGGTTGATCCCCTGCAGGAAATGCAAGTCCGCTTCCGCTTTCATATCGAGCGGTGTGGCACGAGAGGCCGGGGAGTGCAGCCATGTCCAGGTTTCCGATGAGATCACCGGCTTGCCGAACAGGTGCCCGGCGGATGCCGCCCAGCGCGTATCCGAAAATTGCCGCCACATCAGCAGCGTCGCCTTGCCCTCGCCTTCGGGAAGATCTTCGTACCGGTTGCTCGAAAGCGTAACCGGAGGGAATCCATAAGTCTGCGAGCGCAGCAGCGTGTGATGCTGCTGCGCCCAGGCGTGCAGAGGCGCGAGAAAACGTTCGTTGGTGAGTTCGGTGAGAGTCTTTGACCAATCGTGCCGGACCGCACCCGTCTCCGGTCCGGCATCGGCGACCAGTGCCGGCAGATGAGGCATGAGGTCATAGCCGCGGCGCTGGCGGAATTGTTCCAGCAGATCGCCCGTCCAGTTGGAGCCATAGTCTTCCAGGCTGTCGCTGAATACCGCGTAAGGAGGATGATCACCGAATGCTTCGAGCAACCGGTCGCCGACCGAGTGGAGGTGATTCTCGGTGGCATTCTGATCGTAGTGGTCGAGAACGAAGCCCTCCGCCCCAACCGCCGGACGTTTCACCATCATTCCGGTCCGGCTTGAGATAAAGAAGACCACACTGGACGGACCTGTGAGTTCCGTCGAAATCTTCAGCCGTCCGTTTTCGACCGCAGAGATGGGAACCGGCTTCGCTTGCGGGAAAGCAAGGGCATCGCCGGAGCCGGGAACCAGAAACACTGCGATCAATTGTTCGCCCGTCGAAGAGCCGGGCACCACGATCGAGCGTGCGTTGGCTGGGATCGCAACCGTCTCCACTCGCATTTCACCCGCGGCCTGGGTCACCGGGATATGTGGTCCACCGAATGGCCATCCACTGCCTAGTGTGACGTCAATCCGCAGACCCAGCCTCGTGGCTTCGGAGGCGGTAAAGCGCAGCGCATCGATGTATTCATCCGAGAGATAGGGCAGATTTCGGAAACCGGTCTGAAGGTCGTCCAGGGCTTGCGGATAGAGGGTGGCGATCTCCACGCCTCCAATGCCGGCCGCCTTCATCTGCTCAAGTTCCCGCTGGATTTCGGGTTTCGTGACCGCGGGGCCGAACCACCACCAGCGCATCATGATGCGGCAGTCATCGAGGGGATGCGCGAAGGACTCCGTGAGTTGGGCCACGGTCGGATCGGATTGGGCAAAGCCCGCCGGAAGGTGTGACAAACAGAGACAAAGCAAAATGCAAGATATTGCCGCCCCTGGCAGTCGCCCCGGATTCATGCCGGCTATGATACGCCGGTCCAGTTGAAGGCCCCCTGTCTACTCCTGCGCGAATTACACTAAGGAGCAAAACAGAGCGCGCCGAAATAAAATCTGGCGGAGAGTGAGGGATTCGAACCCCCGATACCCTTCCGGGTATGCCGGTTTTCAAGACCGGTGCCATCAACCACTCGGCCAACTCTCCGCACCTATAGTTTTACTACAAGCCGGAATATTTTCAGGAGGATCACAGCCGTGACTTTCAGCAGCGCCACACGCTGTCAGTTCAAAGGCCGAAAAAGTTACGTGGCGACAGCCGCCCTCGGCTGTCCGGCGGAGCGAAGGCTCCGCTATTCTTTCCCACGGGCAAAATGCGGTCGAACTGCGCTCGACTGGACAGCCGGGGGCGGCTGTCCCAGCGCGAGCTTTTCTGTAACATCCGTACCGAATGAAGAAAGAGAACACCTTACTGAGGCGGCGGGGGCGGAGAGCCTGACATCTGGGAGGCTATGCCTTCATCGGCCTTCTGGTGCAGTTCGCGAAGCTTGGCAAACTCCTTCTGCGCAGCGACCGGATTTCCCGTGGCCTGGTACAAACGCCCTAACCGAAGGTGGGCATCGGGTTGGTCGGGGTCCAGTTTCTCGGCTTGGCGGAAGGCGGCAATCGCCTCCTGATGGTGGTTCTGTTCCGCCAGAATAACTCCAATATCAAGATAGGCGATGCGAATGTCATCTCTCAGCTGAATCGCCTGCTTGAGCAAAACCAGCGCGCCTTCGGAGTTGTTGCGCTTCATCTCGATGTCGCCCAGATAGGCCAGTGCCTGCGCGTGCTTGGGATCAGTGGCCAACTCCCGTTCGAATTGAGCCTTCGCCTCGTCGTATTGCCGCAGCTTCCAGTGCAGGTAGCCGAGGCCAAAGTGCACGCCGGGTTCCTGCGGGGCCGCCTTGGCGGCGGCCTCGAACTCGGCAATTGCCTCGTGCGTCCGCTGCAGGCCATCGAGCGCCTGGCCCAGCAGCATGTGCGCTGGCGCCGAGTCCGGATTCTGCTGCAGGAGCTGGCGAAACTGTTCCTGGGCGCAAGCATATTTCTTGGCCCGCAGGCAGCTTTGAGCCAGCACCTGATGCAGTTCGGCGTTGGCGGGGTCCAGCCGGGCGACCGGTTCGAGA
>DATGYF010000394.1:0-3727 GCA_035298145.1 Terriglobales bacterium
TTCGAGAGCCAGATGCTCTGGCTGGAGAGTCTGGATGCGCTGTTAGGGCAATCCGTGGGAGTACCGCTAAAGCTGCCAGAGGAACTGCGCCAGTTGCACAAGGAAGAAGATACGTTCCGCGCATAGTGGCAGGGAACTCCCAGGACGCGACAGAACCGAACTCTCCGCGTTAGCATGGATGACGCGCCGATGGTCAAAAAGCAAAAAGCAAAACGTGCCGCCAGGTCCGCACCAACCGCAGCCGCGAACCAACGCACCTACATCATCCCCGATCATCGCCTCGAAAAGCTCGACATCTCCATCCGGCAGGTCCGCAAAGCCGGCAAAGTTAGCTATGAAGTCACCGGCGACCTGAGCGCGCCAGTCCCGCCCATCCGCGATTCCAAGTATCTGGGCAAAAAGCAATGCATCGAAATCTACCGCTGGATGCTGCTCAACCGGAAGATGGAGGCAGCGCTGGAGAATCTTTACAAGCAGGGAAAAGTAGTCGGAGGAGTTTACTTTGGTCTGGGACAGGAAGGCTGCTCCTGCGCCTCGGCTTACGCCCTGCATAAAGAAGACTGGCTCGGCCCCATGATCCGCAATCAGGGCTCGACACTGGTCCGCGGTTTCTCCCCGCGCGACATCATGATGCAGTACATGGCCAAGGCTGGTTCGCCGACCCGGGGCCGCGACGCATCGTCACACTTCGGTGACATCAAAGACCGCAACGTGGTTTCTCCCATCTCAACCCTGGGCGACCTGCTTCCTGTTCTCGCGGGAGTGGCCCTGGGCGCGCGTTTGCAGGGACGCAATATCGCCGTCATGACTTACATCGGCGACGGCGGCCAGTCCACCGGCGTCACCTACGAAGGCTTGAACTTCGCCGCCGTGCAGGACCTCGGCCTCGTCCTGTTCGTCGAAAATAATCTGTGGGCCTACTCCACGCCTGCCGACATGCAATTCCGCGTGAAAGACCTTGCCGAGCGCGCCATCGCCTATGGCATCCCGGGCGTGATCGTTGACGGCACCGACCCCTGCCAGGTTTACGACGCCGCTCACGAAGCCTGCGAACGCGCCCGCCGCGGCCAGGGCCCTACCCTCATCGAAGCCAAGATGATGCGTATGAAAGGCCACGCCATCCACGACGCCGCCGACTACGTCCCCAAACCGCTGTTCGAGTATTGGCGCAAGCGGGATTGCATTACCCGCTTCGAAAATTACCTGTTAAACGTAAAAAAGTGGCTGACGGTGACTGAGAACCGAGAACTGATCGCCGGTGTAGATCAACAACTGGAAGCCGACCGCGATTTCGCAGTCTCGAGCCCCATGCCGGAACCGGAATCCGCCGCCGGCGGTGTTTATTGCGAGAATGGCTGCCACGAAATCAAACCGAAGTATGCCATGCCTAAATCCAGGAAAGGATCGGTGGTCAGCGCCGGAGGCAAAGAGGCCGCAGTGCATTTGAGATGATGGGACTAGCCGGATAAAAAGATCGCCATGCCACAACTCACCTATCTCGAAGCCATCCGCCAGGGCATCTGGGAGGAAATGGAGCGCGATCCCACCGTCTTCTGCCTGGGCGAGGACATCGGCATATACGGCGGCGCCTTCAAAGTCACCGACGGCTTCATCGATCGCTTCGGACCCGAGCGCGTGATCGATACGCCCATCGCGGAGTCCGCCATCGTTGGCGCCGCCTTCGGCGCCTCGCTCACCGGGATGCGTCCGGTGGCCGAGTTTCAGTTCATGGATTTCATCGGTTGCGCTTTCAACCAAATCGTCAACATGGTTGCCAAGGCTCACTATCGTTGGGGCGCACCCGCACCGTTAGTGATTCGCGGCCCCAGCGGCGGCAATGTGCACGGCGGCCCCTATCATTCCCAGAACCCGGAAATGTGGTTTGTGCACGCGCCCGGCTTGAAAGTGGTTTGTCCGGCCAGCGCGTACGACGCCAAAGGTCTGATCAAGGCGGCTATCCGCGACAATAATCCGGTCATCTTCTTTGAGCACAAGTATCTATATCGCCGCATCAAGGAAGAGGTTCCCGCGGAAGATTACATTGTGCCGCTGGGCAAGGCGCGCACCGTCCGCGAAGGCCGTGACCTGAGTATCATTACTTATGCCGCCATGGTGCACATCGCACTGGAAGCCGCCGAAACGTTAAGCGCAGAAGGGACCGAGATCGAAATCGTTGACTTGCGGACCATCTCGCCGCTGGATCGCGAGGCGATTGCCGCTACCGTGCGCAAGACCAGCAATGTAATCGTACTGCACGAACACTCCCGCACCGGAGGCCTGGCCGGCGAAATTGCTTCCATCATTAATGAAGACGCTTTCGACCATCTCGACGGCCCCATCGTGCGCATCGCCGCCCAGGATTCTCCGGTACCGTTCTCGCCGCCGCAGGAGGAGTACTTTCTGCCCCAGGTCAGCGATGTGCTACGGGAAGCCCGGCGGTTGAAAGCATACTGAACCACGTTGGGACAGCCGCCCCCGGCTGTCCGGCCGAGCGCAGCTCGGCAAGAGAATTTAAATGCAGGAAAATCTCGTCACCATCGCGGTCTTTCATAGCCAGCCGGAATTCCTGCTGGCCCGCACCCGCCTGGAATCTGCCGACATCGAGTGCTTCGCGTATGATGAAAACATGCTTCGCATCGGTGGCTGGCATTCCCATATACTCGGCGGAATCAAGCTGCAGGTGAGAGAATCGGAAGCGCAGGACGCCCGTGCCATTCTGCATCACACGGCACCGCTGGATAATCCGTAGCGCGTCCTCTTAACGCTCAGTCCACCATCGACAGGAGGCAAGAATGCGCAATTTCACTCTCGGCGTCGTCGTCACCTTGCTCTTGCTCCTCTTGGGAGGGCTGGCCATCGCCACGCTTGGATTCCTGCCCACGAATGCCGACTCCGTTCCGCCGAAGATGGAACGCCGCATCGCCATGTCCGCCATGGATGCCTCCATGGAGCGCCATGCCCCGCGCCTGACCAATCCCGTGCCCCCGACTGACGAAAACCTGATCGATGGAATGAAAATCTACACCATGAACTGCGCCCTGTGTCACGGAGGCCTCGACAACAAACCCAGTCCGCTCGATGGCTCCTTCTACCCTCCGCCTCCCCAGTTGATTATTCATCCCCTGGATGATCCCGAGTGGCATATCTACTACGCCGTCCGCACCGGTATCCGCTACACCGGTATGCCCGCATGGAACAAGGCCCTGAGCGACCAGGACATGTGGAAAGTCACTGCCTTCCTCTCGCGCATCGAAAAACTGCCTCTTCCCGTGCAAGACTATTGGAAAAAATCCACCGGGGTCGCGCCGCCCCCCGTTGACCCCAAAGGGGAAGAGAACGGGCATCACGATTAGAGATCGGTGGAAACCGGAACGGCTTGGCTAGATATATATAATGAAGGATTGCGCGCGCCCGAAACGGAGCCGCAATAGAGAAGGGAATTATGCCGACTGATATCGTCATGCCCCAGATGGGCGAATCGATCTTTGAAGGGACCATCACCAAATGGCTGAAAAAGCCGGGTGACAAGGTGCAGCGCGACGAGCCGCTGTTCGAGATTTCGACCGACAAGGTGGACGCCGAAATCCCGGCGCCGGCTTCGGGCGTCCTGCAGGACATCAAGGTCGCCGAAGGCGCCACCGTGCAGGTGAACACCGTAGTCGGCACGATTTCTGACGGCGATGGTGCTGCTGCCAAGCCCGCGCCCGCCGCCCCGTCCGCTCCCGCA
>DATGYF010000395.1:0-5080 GCA_035298145.1 Terriglobales bacterium
CCTCCTGAACAACTGGCGATAGCGCTCGGCGTTGCGGCGGCGAGCCTGGGCCATGGCCTCGAGATGCCTGAACTTCACCAGCAGGATGGCGGCTTGCAGACTGTCCAGGCGACTGTTCATACCCAGCAGATCGTACTGATATTTTTTGCGGCTGCCGTGGTCGCGCAGCACGGAGATGCGGTCGGACAGCTCGGGATCAGAGGTCGTGATCATCCCGCCATCGCCTGCCCCGCCGAGATTTTTTGAAGGAAAGAAGCTGAAGCAGCCGCAGGCGCCCAGGTTGCCGACATTCCGATCATGGTAGCGAGCGCCGATAGCCTGGGCGGCGTCTTCAATCACGGGCAGATGGTGGGCCCGCGCGATTTCGTTGATTTTTTCCATTTCGGCTGCAAGTCCGAATAGATGGACCGGCATGATCGCTTTGGTGCGGCTGGTGATGGCTGCTTCGAGGAGCGTTGGATCCAGGTTGTAAGTCTCGCGATCTATATCCACGAAGACCGGCCTGGCCTTCAGCCGCGAAATACTGCCTGCGGTAGCCACGAAGGTAAAGGGCGGGGTGATTACCTCGTCTCCCGAATCAACCCCGAGCGCCATCAGTGCAAGCAGGAGGGCATCGGATCCGGAGGCACAGCCCAGGGCAAAACGGGAGCCGACGAAGGCCGCGATCTCAGCCTCCAGTTGCCTGACCTCGGGACCCATGATGAATTGCTGGCTCTCGAGGACCTTCTCCACGGCAGTGCCGATTTCCTCTTTCATCGTGGCGTATTCCGCCTTCAGATCGAGGAAGGGGAAGAGCAGCTTCGGAGCGCTGGGATGGGGCGAGGGCGGCTTGGCAAAAGATTGTCTGAGGTTCACTTCATTTTTCCTGCGAGCGAGCTTGCAGTCTCAGAATAACTATATCGATTGCGACGGTCTTGGGCGAGCTACCTAAATCGCACAGCTTAGATGCAGCACGCGGCTGTGTTCTGCGTCGATGAGAAGAGCGCCATTCAAGCCCTGGATCGTCTCGATCCCGTCCTGCCGCTCTCGCCAGGTAGACCCAACTTCCGCAATCTTTTCATGGGCGAGCGGACCATCACAGAAGATAAATCCTGCTTGGAAGGGTGGAACCACAGCAGCGTGGCATCTGCACGCAAATCGACAGGAACCGCCACGTCTGGAGTGCATTCGGGAGTATCACGGCCCATCGTGCCCCGCTCGAGCATCGGGCCAGGCGTGGGAGGTGCCTTCGGGTTCTCCGCTGCACGGCCGGGCAAGGCCAGGCCAATCGCCAATGCCAAGAAGCAGACAGCCGGATCTTTTCCTATATGCATTCGTCTCCTCGAGGGTGGGAGTTGAAGTTCGCGCACGTTGGTGCGATTGGCAGTATGAATCAAGCTCATTCATCCAGCCTGACCTTCAAGGGTCAGAGTCGCTCAGCCGCGCAAGAGTAACTCGATCAAATTCGCCGGCAAAGTACTTTTGTACGGCATCCTTAAAGATCTGATTTTCGGATGCCACGCTGGCAAACAGAGTCATGGAAGATCGAAACTTCAGATCATCCGGGTATCCGAAAATCTGGTTGATCGAACGCCCCTCCACAAGCATGACAAGCCGCGTGCACTCCCGGAGTCGTGGCCCGAGAACAGGGTGTTTCAAGTACGCATCGGCTTCCTCGCGAGAAGAGATGGCAAACTTGACCGCCATCTGACTGTGCCCTAAGCCTCTGAGCTGAGGAAAGATGAACCACATCCAGTGGCCTCGTTTCTCACCCACCCGCAATTCTGCGCATACCTGCTCGAAGATGGGGTCCTGGGCGTTCTCAAAGCGTTGCAGATCGTGAGGATCCTTCACAATCGCCATCGGGTTCCCCTTATTATTATTATTGCATCAGGAGAGAACAAGATAATCTGCCCCACATGTCGACCTGGCGTTGATTTCGAGGCATCTTCGACGCGGTGAGTTTTTCGGAAAAAGCTGCGAGAATGCCCCCATGGCGGATGTCGCCCTGAGCATAGTGGTTCCGGTACACAACGACGCTCGCAATCTTGCCATCTGTCTGGCCGCGCTGCGCCGAGCCGTCATTCAGTCATCGGAAATGATTGTGGTAGACGACGCTTCAGAGGACGATATTTGCCCCATTGCGAATCAGGCCGAAGCCCGCTATCTGCGACTACCCATGCGAGCAGGGCCGGGAGCGGCGCGCAATGCTGGCTGGCGAATCGCCCGCGGCGACGTTGTCCTGTTTGTTGACTCCGACGTGGTCGTACCTCCGGATGCCCCGCGCCGCCTTCTGGAGCGTTTCGGGCAGAGGCCCGAGCTGGTGGCCGTGTTTGGTTCTTACGACGATTTGCCCGCCGCCCAGTCCTTCTATTCGCAATTCCGAAACCTGCTTCATCACTACGTTCACCAGACCTCCAGTCAAGATGCTCAGACATTTTGGGCTGGCTTTGGCGCCATACGCAGAAGCGCCCTGGAGAACTCGGGTGGTTTCGACGAGCAAATTGAAGGCATGGAGGATGTTGAGTTGGGAATGCGGCTCGCCAGTGGCGGAGCAAGGCTATCTCTCGACAAGTCATTGCAAGTAAAACACCTGAAGAGCTGGACGCTGGCAAGCACGGTGAGTACGGACGTCTTCTTACGTGCTGTGCCCTGGAGCAGACTGCTGCTGGCAGCTAACAATATCCCACCCGACCTCAACCTGACTTATGCTTCACGATTGAGCGCGGTGCTGGTTGCGGCGTTAATGATGACCGTGGGTCTGCTTGCCCCTGCCGCCCTCCATTTCCGCGGTTGGCGCGAGGGTCCGCTGCTGTGGACGGCGGCTTTTCTCGCGCTATCTTTACTCGCGCTTAACCGGCAGTTTTATGTTTTCCTGTTGCGCAAACGAGGTCTGGCGTTTGCCTGCGCGGCAGTGGTGGCGCACTGGTTTTTCTATTTTTATAGCGGCGTTACGTTCTTGATCATGTGGATTGCGTTCCACACGTCACGACTGCTGGGAAAGCACTGACCGGAAGTATTCATGCGGCCAGTTCGCGCTTAACGAGTCCACCCAGCTCCCAGATAGGGATCGCGTCTGCGGTTCCGGGCTGCCGTCGCCCTGGGCGGAGCTCTATGCAGAAGCCGTTTGGACGATGATTCCCACCGCGTCCGGTGGTCAGCTCGGCATGGAGGGTTCCGAACTCCTCGGAATGAATTGTTTTGGCCGGACGGGCTTCTGGCCAGGTTCCGATAATATCGGGCAGGTGTTGTGAGCGAACACCTGGAAAATCGCTATCGGCGAACAAGAGCTCCTGAATCAGGGGCTGGCCAGAGTCCAGACGGAAGCTGTGAAGGCAACGGATCAGGAGATCCCGGTAGCCGGTCTGCTCCTCGCTCCCTGGCCTGAGGAATCCGGCCTGCTCTCTTCCCTGCAAATTGAAGCGCAGGTACGCATTGGCGTCGGCGAGCAGGGCAAATCCTGGCGTGCGGCTCCAGTCAAGGCCATCAACGATGGAGCGATTGACCACAGCATCGCGCACCCCCACCGGCACTGACCGCGCAATGGCATTTTGCAGACCTGCGGGAATATGTTCCCGCAACCACGGCACCAGGCTGTTCCGACGCGAGGTCGCGGATTCCCCGTTCCGCCTGGTAAAGCGCCGATTGACGAGGTCCACGATGCGCGGGGCAAAATGCTCCTGCGAGGTATTGGGTCCCATCCCGTGCAGGGCGAACAGGTAGATTGCAGCGCGCTCCGCAAAGCACTTCAGCAGCCGTCCGACGCCTTCGTCAACCGCCTGGTAAACCTCAAGCAATGCCGCGGGGGGAACCTCGGAGTTTCCCGGCCACAAGATGTGGCCTCCGCGGTGGCACTCACCGAAAACGATCAGGAAGAAATCGCAGGGTTGGGCGGTGAGCCACTCGCCCAGGTCCGCTTTGAGTTGCGCACCTTTGACCAGATTGCGCCGGATTTTTTCCAACTCGCGGCGCGAATGCCGAACCGGAATTTCATGTCCCATGGGATGGCTACCAAATCGCCGCAAGAGTGTGCGGCCAAGATCCCCTGGATGAGTGGCGAAGGGAGTGAGCTCGTCGTGAGAGCCCCAGGTGATCACCTCAATGCCGTTGGTCAACCGCGGGTGAAAGGTCATGGGAACGTCGAGTGCGATGACTCGCAAACCTCGCCGTTCGAATTCATACCAGAAGGGCTCGCAGTACAACCACTCCTCGGTCACGCGCCGGAGCTGCATCTGTGAACTATCCCATTGCAAGTGGTGATAGATCCCATGGTCGCCCGGCGGTTTCGCGGTGTAGAAGGTTGGCCACACCGATCCGGTCAGCGCTCCGGCAGTGGAACGCAGAGGGCGAGTGATACCGGTCTCTAGCGCGTGCCTGAAATTGGGCAGAGATGAGAGGTTGGCGCGGATGAAGTCAAGATCGGCGGCATCCACGCCAATCATTGCCACCGGACGGGATACCGCTCCCTCCGTCTTAACCATTGGCACCCCGGCAGGCAACGGTGGCGCCCGACAGCCCGGATGCGAGCGCCAGCAGCCGGATATTCGTGCACGCATCCGAGTAGCCCGGACGAAACTGATCGCCCGTCCGGATCGTCTCCGCAAATACGCCCAGCGCTTCTGCAATAGTGCTACGCAACATTCTGTGCCTGGGGAACAGGGCGCGGTAGCCCAGCCAGGCATAGTCCTCAATGCGCGTCGCCAGCGACCACTGGTTTCGTTTTGTTGTATGAGGCGCCATGTTAGGTTCGCGGAGTAGGATGGAGGCTGTACTGCCGTTTACCGTAAGGGATTCGCGGTTCGGAGCACCATAGGCAAGATCGCAGCACGCCGAAATCCCCCCCGGAAACTCCATTTCCAAGCGCACGCAGTCAGCTTCCCAGCGGCGACTGGAAACGCTGGCGGAGATCCCCGACGGATCGCAATTGGCAATCTGGCAGACCAGGTCTACAGCCTGACTGCCCAGGTCGTGCAGGACTCCACCTTCTGCCTGGGCAAGACGATGGTTTGTCACCGTCGACCAGCGCTCGACGTCCGTTTGAAAGATAAATTTGATATGGCGCAAGTTGCCGATGGTGCCGTTTCTGGCGGCTTCGATCACG
>DATGYF010000396.1:0-3854 GCA_035298145.1 Terriglobales bacterium
TTTCGCGCTGATCTGCATCGCCATAGTGGGGATCGTTCCCGCCTGGCCGGTTGCGCTGGTGATGGGATTGGGGATAGCTATTGTCTTCGCAGCTCTTTATCGGTTTCTGTTTTTGTTCTGGATGGGCGGCACGCTCGGAGAGTGGCTGGCCGGGACTAATGGCAATGGGTTTGAGAGAAATGAGATGCCAGCCGACGACCGCCCCAGATTTCGATAAGCCGGGCGCCGGACTTCGGGCATCGGACTTCGGACTCAGACGTCAGACGTCCGACGTCAGACTTCGGCAAATCCAATTCTGATTGCGCCGCTAAGAACTCCACGCCTTAGAGTCTGAAATCTGAAATCTGAGATCTGAAATCTGAATCCCCTCGAAGTCTGAGCCGAGGCCCGAAGTCCAACGTCCGAAGTCTGACGCCAGCTTTAGCTCGTGAAGTACTGGCGTTCCAGCCAGAGTTGCAGTTCGCGTTTCATGCGCGGGGCTGCGTCCACGAAGCGGATGCCGGCGTTGCCTTGTTTGTCCTGCCACGCCAGTTGGCCCAGGAACTTCATTGCAAGTTTCGTACCGGGCAGGGTGAAATTCACATGCACTCTTCCTGTGGCTAGTTGAGGTTTCTGCAGGCGAACGCCGATGCCGCCCTGGCTCAGGTTCAGCAGATGCGCGCGCTGGCGTTTCCTGGCGGGGCTGGTCAGCGATACCGGAACATCCAGAGTCGCGCGATGATAGCGCAGCCTCTCATCCAGGATCATGTTTCGCGCTGCCGACAGAGTGTGGACCGCCTGGTCCACCGAGATCGGTTTTTCAAAAACAAACGACCCGCCTTTGGACTCAAGGTGTTTCCGGCTGCCGGAGCCGCTGACGATGATGAGCGGTACCGCATTTCGAATGGTGCCGTCCTGCAATCCCTTCAGGAAACTGGCGGCGCCGCAAAGGTCGCAGTCGATGATGAGCGCATCGATCTTTGACTTGGACAACTTGGTGCGGGCGCGTTCCGGCTCCGACTCGACATCGACTCCGATGTGCAATCCGCCGAGAATGCATTCCAGCACGCTGATTTCCTGAAAATCGCGCGAGACCACCAGCGATGAGAGTGTCATTCCGCAACTGTAGCCGGGCGCGTAATGACTCCCTAGATAACCAAGGTAATGAAGCGGGCTTCGGGCGTCGGGCATCGGACCTCGGGCGCCAGACGTCGGACCTCGGGCGTCGGACTTCGGATCTCAGACATCGATCTCGAACGCAGGGACTCCGGATCTCCTGAGTCGCGGGTGATCGCCGGTGTTGTGGAAGAGCGGCCCTTTTAGGGCTGCGTTTCTCCAGGCGGCACGCGCGTGGGCCTTTAGGCCCAGTGGCACCACCGGGGCTGAAGCCCGACACTTCTTCCATGCGCGACGCGGCGTTGAAGCGCCGCTCTTCCACATTGCTCTCCAGGTTTCTACGCGACAAAAACTTTGGGGGCTGCCCCGCAGTTTAGGGCCGAGGTTCGACGCCTGACGTCCGACGCCGTTCTACGTGATCACAATCGTGACAATGCTGGCGCAGGTTTGTCCCGGGGTGAAGTTGGCGCGGACGGCTTGCTGCATGGGGAAGCGGTCGCGCTGGTCGCCGCAAAATCCCATCGTGGACGAAACTCCGTCCCGCTGAAAAGTGACAAATGTGACTTGCACCGTCGTCCCACTGTCACCGACGACGGCACTGATCTGCACAATACTTACCACGCCACTGATGCTCGAGGTACCCGGGTTGAAGGCGCCGCCGACGAAGAAGACGCCATCGCAGCCAGTGAGGGCCACGATCATGCAGATTACAAGCAGGAAGGAGCGGGAGAGTTTCATGTTTCGCCTGCCGGTTGACTTCGGCAGAAGTGTACACCCCTTACAGAGCCGAAGTCTGAGGGCCGAGGCCTGGGGTCTGAAGTCCGACGTCCGAAGTCTGCCTCCGGATTTCCTGCCAGAGTTCCTGTCGCCCGGCGCCTGTTCTCGCGGAAAACGGCAGGATAGGAGACTGGGGGTACTCTTCGGCCAGTGCCTGAAGGGCATTGCGCAACTGGTTGCCCGACAAGCGGTCGCTCTTGGTGGCGACAATCAGCGTGGGACGCTCAATGCCGGAGAGAAAATCCAGCAACTGCCGATCGGCGGGCTGGGGCGGTACGTTCACGTCGATCAAAGCCACGCACAACGCCAGGCAGGAGCGTTCCTTGAGATATGGATCGATGAAACCCGGCCACTGTTGCGAGATTTCCCGCGAAATTTTGGCATAGCCATAGCCGGGCAGATCGGTGAAGACCAGTTCCGGTTCCGGCTTTCCCGGCCAGCGGATTTCGAAGAAGTTAATCGAGCGGGTGCGGCCTGGAGTCGAACTGGTCTTGGCTATTTTGCTGCCGAGAAGCGAGTTGATCACGCTCGACTTGCCTACATTCGACCGCCCCAGGAACGCGACCTCGGGCAGCGCCGGAGCAGGGAACTGGCTGGCATCGCTCACCGACATCATGAAGCGGGCTAAAACACGCATGAACCAGTTTGCAGTTTCGGATGGGAAGTTGCAAGCGAGGCCACCGTAAAAATAGAGATGAGAGCTTGCAGATGCTCCGGAAGACCGCGTCTTCGCCGAAAAGCCGTCCGTATCACTCTAGTCCGAGGGGGCGTTTATTTTCGACGTCTTCGGGCTTGACCGGTTTGTACTTGTTCCAAAGGTACAGGATGGCAGCCACCACGATGCCAATACCCAGGCTGCCGAGAAAGAACCAGCGGTAGGCAGGCAGCCAGATCAGGAGGGTAAACACCAGCGCCGCTGCGATAAGCAGGCTGACTCCGCCTCGCAGATAGCTTCGTCTCGGTCCGGGCTCAGGATTCCGGTCCACAGCCATGAACCTCGCTATTTTATCCGAAGAGGCCGCTTGGGAGCGTTTTCCGCGATCTGTTCTCTTTTGCGGTGAAAAGCCTTTGACCGCAAAGGCCGCAAAGGAAACGCAAAGGACGCCAAGAGAAGAAGATCCGGGACAATAGCAAAAGGCCCGCTTGCGCGGGCCTTGCGTGAGACTGATGCAGAAAATCACTGGTGGGCCGATGGGCTTTCCGCGGGCGGCGGGATGGGCGCAATGGGTTGTGCCGTTGCCTCTTCAGTGATTGCAGGCAAGGGCCGCTCCAGCGCGACCGTCAGCACCTGGTCCATGGTTTCGACGAAGTGCATCTTCATTGCGGTGCGCAGGTTCTCCGGGACTTCGGCCACGTCTTTTTCGTTGTCCTGGGGCAGGATCACTTCGAACAGTCCGGCGCGGTGTGCGGCCAGCAGCTTTTCCTTCAGTCCGCCGATGGGCAATACTTTGCCGCGCAGCGTTATCTCGCCCGTCATCGCGATGTCGCGGCGGACGGGAATCTTGCTGAGAGCGCTGGCAATCGCGGTGGCGATGGTGATTCCGGCCGACGGACCGTCCTTGGGAATCGCGCCTTCGGGCACGTGCACGTGGATATCGAGGGAGCGGTAAAAGTCGCGCGACAGCCCCAGGCGGTGGGCCCGCGAGCGGATGTATGACATGGCCGCCTGCGCCGATTCCTGCATGACGTCGCCCAGTTTGCCGGTGAGCGTAAGTTTGCCTTTGCCGTCAACTACAGTGGCTTCCGTGCTCAATATCGAGCCGCCGACCTCAGTCCAGGCGAGGCCGGTGACCAGTCCGATTTCGCTTTTCTCATGGGCCAGGGTGTCGCGGAATTTGATCACGCCCAGGAAGTCGTTGACGTTGTCCTGCCCGATAGCGACGTTGTAGGTTTCGCCTTCCTTTACCACCTTGCGCGCCACCTTGCGGCAGACGTTGCCGATTTCACGCTCCAGATTGCGGACTCCCGCTTCCCGCGTGTAG
>DATGYF010000397.1:0-9772 GCA_035298145.1 Terriglobales bacterium
TCTTTGATGGCACAAGCGATGCCGCCGATCAACCCGCCTCCGCCAATGGGAACGACGACCGCCTCGATTGCGGGATGCTGCTGCAGCATTTCAAGTCCCAAAGTGCCCTGGCCGGCGATGACCGCATCGTCATCGAAGGGATGAATGAAAGTGAGGTGTTGTTGTTCACCGCGCCGGATGGCTTCTTCACAGGCATCATCGTAGTTGGCGCCGTGAAGAATGACTTCGGCGCCGTATGACTTGGTGGCGGAAACCTTGATCAGCGGCGTCGTGAGCGGCATGCAAATCTGGGCTTTGATCCCACGCCGGCCGGCGTGATAGGCCAATCCCTGCGCGTGATTCCCTGCTGAAGCTGCAATCACTCCCTGCTCGCGTTCCTGCGCGCTCATGGTCAGCAATTTGTTCAGCGCGCCGCGCTCTTTGAACGCGCCCGTCCTCTGCAGGTTGTCGAGTTTCAGATAAATTGAATTGCCGGTGAGTTGCGAGAACGTAACGGACATTGTGCAGGGCGAAAGATAGATGGAAGGGCGAATGCGCTCCAGGGCAGCTTGGACGTTGGCAAGAGTGATCATTGATTTGGTAGCAGCATTCTACAGGGATTTGTGTGGCGCGGGCGCCCTCGCCCGCGGCTCAGGATGTTGACTGTAAAAGCCGCGGGCGGGGCGCCCGCGACCACACAACCATCAAGGATTTATGCTTCTACCGGCGCACCCGTGGCTACCGGCAACTTTGCTTCCTGCCAGGCGCCAAATCCGCCGCTGACGTTGACCACATTTTTAAAACCTGCGCGCTGCAGCAGGCTGCAGGCAATCATGCTGCGATAGCCGCTTTGGCAGTGCACCGCCAGCGGAACATTGAGATCAACCTCGGGCGGAGAAATCCGGAAGCGGTCCAGGGGCCACCACGCGGCTTCTTCAATGTGGCCTGCCATGAATTCTGCTTCGCGGCGCACGTCGAGCACCTGCATTCCGTTTTTCGCCAGCTGCTGCTGCAACTCCTGCACCGTGATCTCGCGCAGCGTTACGAGATCGAATCCCGCGCCCGTCCAGCCGGCGACGCCGCCTTCCAGGTACCCGCGTTCGGTTTCGATGCCGACCCGGGCCAGACGGAGGCGCGCTTCAGATAACTGCTCTGGCGCATCGCCGATGAGCACGGGGCGTGACGACAAACCCAGAATCGTTCCCGCCCAGGAAGCGAATTGGCCCGACAACGGAATGTTGACGGAACCCGGCACGTGTCCGGCGGCAAACTGCTCACCAGGTCGGAGATCCAGCGCGATCACGCCCTCGTCCAGCATGGATTTCAGTTCCGCGGGCGTGACGGCTTTCAGCTCGGGTAAATCGGCCAGCGCAGGCGCTCCTCCGCGATTGATCTCGGCATCCTGCAGGAAATATTCGGGACGCGCCGGCAGGTTGGTGGTCAATTGCCGGATGAACTCCTCGCGGCTCGGGATCTGCAGAGCATAGTTGGTGAGACGCTCGGTGCCAATCGTGGACGATCGCTCGGCGCGCATGTTACGGCCGCACAGCGAACCTGCGCCGTGGGCGGGATACACCAGCACTTCGTCCGGCAACTTCAGCAGCTTGTCATGCAGGCTGTCGTAGAGCATGCCCGCCAGCTGCTGCGGAGTGAGCGTCCGGGACAGATCGGGACGGCCGACGTCGCCGATAAACAGCGTGTCCCCGGTCAATACAGCCCACGGCTTCGCCGCCTTCCCATCATCACTGGTCACGACTAAGCAGATGCTCTCCAGCGTATGCCCTGGGGTTTCGAGAATCTTGATGCGAGCCTGGCCGAAGGCCAACTCGAAGCCATCCTGAACGGCGACGTGCGTAAATGTGACCCCGGCTTGCGCCCCGAAATAAATCCTGGCTCCAGTGCGAGCGGCGAGTTCCTTGTGCCCGGAGACAAAATCGGCATGCAGGTGGGTCTCAAAAATGTGGCGAATAACAAGCCCGTTTTCTTCGGCGGCCTTGAGATAAAGATCCACGTCGCGCTGCGGATCGACCACCACCGCTTCGCCTTCTGACCCGAGCATGTAAGAGGCGTGAGCCAGGCAACCGAGATAAAACTGTTCGAAGTACATGCATTCATGATAACTCCGATTCGGCCGGAGGTATGCGTAGGCCCTGACGCCCTCGCCCGGGCGGGCGATGCGAGACTCGCCAGGCTTCTTGCGGAGCTTCGCTCGGCCGGGCAGCTGCGGACATCTGCCCCTGCGTCAACGCCGGAACTTTTCCACACAGCTTTGAGTTAGAATCGCGGGCAACCGACGTCGCAACCTGGAAAGCAGTGCGCCGTCCCTCTCCCGGAGGTAGCTGATGTACCGCTCTTCGTCTGGTAGTGCTGCAAGCGCCAATTCATGGCCGGATGTTCAGTCCGCCGTCCGCGGACTCACGCAGGATTTTGCCACCGCCTTCAATACCGGGAACTATGACCAGGCGGCCGCTCTGTTTACATCGGACGGTTTTCTAATGCCGCCGCAACACGATTTGGTGCAGGGACAGAAGCCGATCGAGTTGATGCTTGGTAAACTCGGCGAAGCCGGATATCAGAACCTTCGCCTGGAAACGATTCGGGTGGAGGAGTCGGGCGACATGGCGGTGGAAATAGGCCGCTACACGGCGGCCGTGCAGCAGGCGAATGGCACGACAGTCGCCGATCGGGGCAAGTTTGTGCAGGTCTGGCGCCGCCTGGGAATCTGGCGGATGACATCGAACTGCTGGAACAGCGACCTGCCCGCGGTGAAATGAAATGTTGTTGTGTGGCCGCGCGTGACCTCGCCCGCGAAATGCGAGGTCAATCTCCAAAGGCCGTGGGTAACCTTCTTCCTTCCCTGCTGAGTTTATCTTCAAAAAACTGCGGCGGCCCCATTGAACTTAAGTTTCGATCCTCAAAGTCAAAGGCCTCGGGCGAGTCGCCCGCGACCACACAGCTTCCCTGACAGCGGGGCTTGCGTGCGGCTACAATGATCACACGCAATCCATTTCAAAAAAGATCAGGAGAATTCGCATGCAACGCAAGGCAAGCGCAATATGGAAGGGCGGTCTCAAAGACGGCAAAGGAGTTGTTTCGTCCAGCAGCGGTGTGTTGTCAAATACTCCGTATTCGTTTGCAACCCGCTTTGAAAACACGCCCGGAACCAATCCCGAAGAGTTGATCGCGGCGGCGCATGCCGGATGCTTTTCCATGGCCCTTTCCGGGCAATTGGGCGCCGCGAATCTGACCGCCTCGAGCATCGAAACCACCGCTACGCTGACCCTGGAAAAGCTTGACTCCGGCTGGACCATCACCACCGTGCATCTCGACGTGGTGGGGCGAGTGCCGGGCGCCGACGACGCGGCGTTTCAGAAAGCGGCGGAAAATGCCAAGAGCGGATGCCCGGTGTCCAAGCTCCTGAAGGCTAATATCACGATGACGGCGAAGCTGGAAGGCTAACATCGCCGTCGGCCGTTAACCTCCAGTTGACATCTGAGCGGAGGGGCTGCTTCGCAACGCGAAGCAGCCACGCAGTCGAAGGACCGCTACCTGCTTCATTTATTCCGCTTCCTTGCGGACCTATGTGTTTCCAACTTCCGGCCACGGTCGTCGCGATGATAGGGGTCCTTCGACTTCATCAGCCCATTCGCAAGCGAATGGGCTGCTTGCGCTCAGGATGGCCAACGACCTAACCCTGCGCGTTCAGTATTTTCCTGATCTCACCATTAATGCGGGCGGCATCGCGCGCGGCGCCGTCAATCACCTGCGCCCATTTCTTGTTCCGGTCGTCGAGTCTTGCCATTTGCAAGAGATAGGCAGCCTGCAGGACCGTCTCCAGCGAGTTGCTGAGGTCGTGGGAAAGTGCACGAAGGTTTGCTACGGCATCGACCGGCTTGGTGGAATTTTCCATGGCAGTCTGCAGTTTGAACAGTCTGCTTTCCCCCTGTAGAATATTACTCGTAGTCCTTCCTGGAAGGCGGCCTCGAGAAGAATGCCGCATCCCGGTTTTTTTGTGCCATCGTGGCGGAATTGGCAGACGCGCATGGTTCAGGTCCATGTACTCGCAAGGGTGTGGGGGTTCGAGTCCCTTCGATGGCACCACGGTTCTGGTTCGTTGTAACCGTTCTCTAATGCGGCCGCTCGCGACAGCATCCCCACTGATGCAATCCCCTCCAATTCAGAAGGAACTCACGTGGGGACAGCCGCCCCCCGGCTGTCCGGCGGAGCGAACCTCCGCTAGACCTTCCCGAAAAGCCAAGTCGAGCTGCGCTCGACCCGACAGCTGAGGACGGCTGTCTCCACGTGTATCAGCGGATATGATTCCCTGCAATTTCCTTCCGTCTCGGGAAACAGCGCCCGTGCTGAAAAAGGGCGTTGGCTGAATGCGGATGATGCTCCTCCGCACCAGCCAACGCAATGGTTCAGGCTTGCAGTTCGTGCTTGGCCAGGTATCGGATGGTGCGTTGTGCGTCTTCGAGTTCCATCAGTTCGCGCGGACCTCTGCTATCGCCCGAGTGTACTTCCGCAAGCCGGTCTTCGATGGCCTGCTGCGCCCTCTCCAGTTTCGGCAGAAGGCGCGTCGGGTCCAGCTCAAATACGGCATCCTGAAAAGCCTGCTTCCAGTCAGTTTGAGTACCAGCGTTCGAGACTATTTGCATGGGAAAGTTTCTCCTTTAATCGAGGTTTTGCTGGCGAGCATGGGGTGAGAGAATCCTGCGCTGCCAGACGGTGCAGGTCTCCGGGGCTCACGCTAATGGGGAGGCAAGTCTCAGCAAAGAAGAACGCAGGTGGAGAAAGCGGACAAGGTTGGAGAGGGCGTAATCGGAGCGGATCTCGCGATGTACCTGCTCTTGGAGAAGGAAGCGAACTGCGGGACGTAAACCGCCTGCCGGTCCGATTCAGCCAGAAGGCTTTCTCTGGACTCCCTCAACACTTCTCGTTGAATGTACGCAGTATCAAATTCCCTGAGATCGTCGTGCTGGATCGCCATGAACATCGCGGCAAAGGCGGCGAGGACCACAACCAGCGTTCGTAGGAATTTTCTTCTCATGATCGGCGTAAATCCAATATCAGAAGTTTACCTCAAGACCGCGCCCAGCCGAGGCCTGCATGGGGAATTTTTTTGTGATACCCCGGGAAGTTCACTCGCCGTTCCCGATTGCGGGCGTTAGCCCCTTTTAACTCTACCGGTTTCTTTCGACTCATGGCTGGAGGGGCAAAACCGGCAAAGACACCGGATTTACCGCCGAGGGATCGTCCCGCAGCCTAATGTAGAGCAGGGTGCCGTCAGGACGCGGCACGCTCAGGGTGGACTGTGCAAATCCCACGGGAACTGGGACCGAACGTTTGAACTCGGGGTCCGAAGCGACCGCGCCGATCAGAAAGAGGTTGGTTCCGAAGAGCGTACATTGCTGGTCAGGACTCTCCGGACAACGCACTTCCTTCAGGATGGGCAACCGCACCAGGGTCGCCAGAGGTTGCCAGTCCCCCTTGAGATTGCCGCTCACTGCCCGGAAACGAAGCGGGCCGAAGGCAGAAGCTCCCAGACTCTTCAGCGGATCGAAAACCGCCATGACCGTTTGCCCATCCTGCGGGACCAGGGTGCCATCGTCCAGGCTCAAGGATGCGCTGTACGACGCGTCCGCGGTAGCCACCTCAATTTTTTCCGAGCGTGGAAATGTTTCCGGGATTTCCGTGTGCAGGAAGAAAGAAAGCTTCCCGTCCTGGGGCAATTCGTCCTGAGAGGCCAGGCGAATGGCGGAAGGCGTCGGTCCCGGCTGGATGGTTTTGTTGAGCAGCGTGACTTTGGGACGCGCTGGACCGACAACCGCCTCAACATTTAACATCCGCCCATCGTTGAGTGTTATGTGGACGGTAATCTTGTCGCCGGCATGCAGCGCGGAAACATCTTTGGCGTCGGTGGCCAGCCGCAGTTCATCTTTATTGTCCGCGCGCGAGAGCCCCGCTGGAGCGAAGCGGATGCCGTTCACTTCTCCCCCGGCTACCTCGTCCAACCGGGCCCCAATCAGAGTTGCCTGGCTATCGCCGGCATTAATTGAAAACGTATTCAGGCTGGCGGCTTCGGAATAACTGCGCAGCGCAACTTCGTCCACCTTGCCGGCACCGTACTGCTTCACCAGCATGGTGATCCTCCCCGGGGCTTCGTCTTTAAGCGGAACTTTCAGTTCCAGTTCATCGGCTTTCGGTGATCTCCAGGTTGGCTTCAGCAATTGTCCTTTTTCGTTTTTCAGAGTGATGCTCTCGACACAGGAGGCGGCATCCGATTTGAAATGCAGGGTGTCCTCGCGGCCCACCACCAGCGCGCTCTGGTCGGCCGAGGCCAGGACCCACTTTGCCGGATGGGAGTTTTGCAGGCGAAAGGCTGGCCCCTCGAAGGAGTCGAAGCCCCAGTTGCCGCGAAGCGTCGCTTTCACCTCGCTTTCCAGTTTGTCTGCTGCGACGCTACGGTTGGCGATCAAGAAACCGCCGCGCGCTGCGTCTGCCGTGGCAGGCAGATCAAGCGCACGGCCCGCCTTGTCGGTGATGTGCAAAACCATGTTGTGTGCGTAGTCGGTGGAGAAGACGACGGGAGCGCCTTCCGCCGCCAGCAGCAGTTCCGGCTTTTCCAGACACGGCACCTGGTTGGCGTCCACCGAACGGAGGGGAGGCAGTTGCGCGGCTTCCACCGCCGGCAGACTTACCACCATGACCGACATCGGTTTGCGAAACGACGGCGGATTGTTGAGCTTCAGATTCAGTTCACCCAGGTGCGGCAGGGCCAGCGCCGGAATATAGCGGTACTCCGGGGTCCGAAAGCTTTCCATCATTTTCGCCAGGTCCACGACCGCCCCTACGTAGGGGCTATAGACTCCGCCGCCCGCTAATCGAGTCGTGCTCAACTGCCCGACCAGATCAGGCCCGCTTCCGGAGGTGAGCGCCGCTACCATGGATTGACTGTGGCCGTCATCCAGCACCAGTTGATCAGGATTCTGGGTGAGGCACGATTCCTGCTGCTGCCTGGGCTTCTGGAAGCATTCATTGTCGATCTTGATGTTGAGACTCCGGGCCAGGAGCACCGACCGGTCATGCAGGGCGCTGGCCTCACCACCCGACATTTCCCTTACTGCGTTTAAATACTTGTCAAGACGGGAGCGGTCGAGGCTGGCCTGGTTCAGGTCCTGCGACGCGCGCACGAACGCTCCGGGCTTCCCCCGCACCGCAGAGCGCAGGGTGCCGAAATCTCCGCCGGTTTGAGGAGCAAGAAAAATCAGCGCCTGCTGCGCCCCCGGCGGCACCGTGATCACTATCCCTTCCTGACGCACATGTTTGTTCCAGGTTTCCACTTTCGTGAACCAGTTCTCCGGAGGCGGATTGGTCGAACCGCGCAGAAATGACGGAATCATGAGGAAACGCACGGATTCCCCGTCCGGCAGGTCGGGATGGATCCAAAGGCGGTCCCCGGCTTGCAGGTTGGGCACGCGCGAGATAGGCAGCGTTTTTCCCGCCCGGGTAACTCTCACTTCTATCCTGGGCCCGGCCAGATCAAAGGCCGCACTGTCCGCCCGGAGCAAACTCGCCGACAGCAATAGGAAAGTCAGCTGCAAAAAGTGGACTCGATGAAACATTCCCTTATTGTAAGAGGTTCGGAGGGGATGGTGGGGCGCCGGAAGGGCAGAAAATGCGTGGCAGACCACACTAAGGTAAGCACCCCTCAAGTCGATTTCGAATGCCTATTCCAGGCGCGAGAAATTATGTCCGAGGGCGCGGAGCGTGCTAACCTTGACGGCGCGAACGCCCATGATGGCTTCGGCAACCAGCTATGATGAACCATAAAACGACAATCCTTCACATTCTGCTACTGACACTCTTCGTCTCCAGCGTCATGGGACGAGAGGCTGCGTCGGCAAAAGGTAAACATCAGGTTCGTAAAGAATCATTTGGAAAAACCGGGGACGGGAGGCCGGTCGATCTGTTCACATTAACCAACTCAAAGGGCCTCGAAGTACGCACCATCAACTACGGCGGCATCATCGTGTCGCTGCGAGTGCCGGACAAGAACGGCAACCTGGGCGACATTGTCCTCGGTTACGACAAAGTTGACGGATATCTGCAAAACCCCACCTACTTCGGCGCCATCGTCGGGCGCTACGCCAACCGGATTGCCAACGCCACCTTCACCCTCGACGGCGTGAAATATACCCTGGCCAAAAATGACGGCCCGAACTCCCTGCATGGCGGAACCAACGGGTTTAACAAACAGCTCTGGGAGGCCAAGGAGTTCAAGAACGGAAAGGGTGTCGGAGTTGCTTACAGCTATCTGAGCAAAGACGGCGAGGAAGGATATCCCGGCAACCTCAAAGTCAAAGTCACCTATACTCTGACCGACGACAACCAGTTGATCGTGGATTACGAAGCTACCACCGACAAGGCCACGCCGCTGAATCTTTCCCAACATACCTATTTCAACCTGGCGGGTGAGGGCAACGGCGACATTCTGGGGCACCATCTCCTGCTCAATGCGGACCGCTTTACTCCAGTGGACAAGACCCTGATCCCGACCGGGGAGTTGCGACCGGTCCAGGGCACTCCCATGGACTTCACCGAGCCCACTGCGATCGGCGAGCGCATCAATCAGGACTACGAACAGTTGGTGCTGGGACGCGGCTATGATCACAACTGGGTAATCAATCGCAAGGACAACAGCCTCACTCGCGCCGCCCTGGTGCACGAACCCACCAGCGGACGGGTGCTCGAGGTCCTGACCACCCAGCCTGGAGTGCAGTTTTACTCGGGCAACTTTCTGGACGGAACGATTACCGGGAAGAACGGGCACGTCTATAAACAGCGTTATGGCTTTTGCCTGGAAACGCAGCATTTCCCGGACTCGCCCAATCATCCGGACTTTCCCTCAACCATCCTGAGACCTGGGAAGAAATTTCAGTCGCAGACCGTATTTAAGTTCTCGACTGAATGAGTTAGCGTCGCCCATGGTAGCGGGTATTCCTTCGTGCACCTTCGTGTCCTTGGTGGTTTAGGAGCCTAAGGCCTTAACCACCAGGGGCGCTCTGCTTCCTGCGCCCTCCGCGCGTCTTCCCGTATAATCTTCAGATTCCCTATGGCTGCCAGCCTGGATCAGATCGTCGCCGCCACGCGCCGCCGGGTCGCTGATGGAAAGAGCTCGACCGATTTGCGCCAGTTGGAGCGAGAGGCCGAGCACCACACCCCGCGCGGCTTTCGGCGCGCCCTGGCGAGCCAGACGGGCCCGGCCGTCATCGCCGAACTGAAGAAGGCTTCGCCTTCCCGCGGACTGATTCGCGCCAACTTCGATCCCGAAGGCCTGGCCGGAGAGTTGGAAGCGGCAGGCGCGGCCGCACTGTCCGTGCTGACCGATGAAGAGTTTTTTCAGGGTTCACTGGCGAATTTGCAGCGCGCTTCCACCGCTGCCAGACTCCCCTGCCTGCAGAAAGATTTCGTTGTGGACGAGTTTCAACTGCTGCAGGCGCGAGCCCACGGCGCCGATGCGGTCCTGCTCATTGTTGCGGTGCTCTCGCCAGCGCAACTGGCTGCCCTGAGCAAGAAGAGCCGCGAACTGGGCCTGGATGTGCTCTGCGAGGCCCACAGTGAAGAAGAGTTGCGCCGCGCGCTCGACGCAGGTTGCGACCTCATTGGAGTGAACAATCGTGATCTGCGGAGCTTCAAGGTGGACGTGAATACCGCACTCCGGCTGGCGGAAATGATTCCGAAGAATGCAGTCTCCGTCGCCGAGAGCGGCATCGACAGCGGCGCGGATATT
>DATGYF010000398.1:0-4393 GCA_035298145.1 Terriglobales bacterium
GTATCCCGCGACCCCTCTGGCGTTCCTGCTGCTGGTCGCGATTATGCTGGTCCTGGTGGCAGTGCGGACGCCGCGGGGGGCGCTGCTGGGCGTAGCGGTTGTCTCGGCAGGATTGCCAGTCTATGAAATCCTGCGGCGCCGGTCGCCGTCAGTCACTGGCGCGGAACCCGTCGCTTAGGACGTTATCCTTCCTCCGCCCATCGATTCTGATTATGGAAAGTGGGGCGCATCCCGCTCCTGGTGCGGATTACAGCCGGTCGGGAACCCGACGTGTGCAAAGTGTTTCACAGCTTCACTAGACACTGGATCGGTGTACAATCGTCGCCTCTTTTCAAGTCAAAGGGAGATCGTGGCCTGAACGGAAGGAGTTTTTCATGAACGCACGGAGTAGATTTACTTTCCTGTTGGTCGTCGCCCTATCCCTGACCGCCTTTCCAGCCGCAGCCGCTACTACAGCGCGAGTTGCCCGTCAGCACCGAGTCGCATCACCGTTTATTGTAAAGGGACCGCAAGCGCTTCCCTCTGGCCTCTCCACTCCGAAATATGGCCTGTTCACGTGCCAGGTAGGACTGACACCAGGCGATGTCTGTTACGACCCTTATCAGATGCGGCATGCCTATAACATCGACACTCTCATCAGCGCGGGCTTTACCGGCAAGGGAAAGACGATCGTCATTGTCGATGCCTTCGAGTCCCCGAACATTGTGGACCAGCTCAATCTCTACAACAGCTTTTACGGCCTGCCGGGCTTGAACGGACTTGGCGGACCAGCTGACCCCAGCCTCGGCGCATTCACCCAGATCGCCCCTGACGGGCTGACCGCCTTTGATCCGACGGATGACAACATGGTCGGATGGGCGGAGGAAATCTCCTTGGATGTCCTGTGGGCCCACGCCATTGCGCCTGGCGCGAACATTGTCCTGGTGCTCGCCAAAACCAACGACGACGCCGACATCCTGAGTGCTACGCAGTATGCCGTCGATCACAATCTCGGCAACGTCATTTCTCAGAGTTTCGGCGAGAATGAGAGCTGTGTCGATTCCGATCTTTTAGCAGCTGAGCATCAACTGTTCGTAAACGCCACCCTGAAGCACATTACTCTTATCGCGTCCTCAGGTGACGACGGCGCGGCGCAGGGAACGTGCGATGGCACCTCCTGGGTTCGAGCGGCCTCCTCGCCCGCCAGCGATCCCCTGGTCACATCCGTGGGTGGCACCGAACTCCACGCGGCCGATTACTGCCTCACCCAACTCGGCTGCGATCCTACCGCAAACCCGGCTCCCGGAACCTATCAGGGCGAAATCGCCTGGAACGAATTCGGCAGCCTTGCCAGCGGTGGCGGCTTCAGCCTCTTGTATGCGACACCGTTGTACCAGTTGGGAAGCGTTCCGTTCGGGCGTAAGCAGCGGGGCGTTCCCGACGTCTCGTATAACGCCGCCGTAGCTCATGGGGTGCTCACCTATCTCGACATTCCCGGGATCCCCGCCGGCTTTTACGGATTTGGCGGCACCAGCGCCGGCTCGCCTCAGTGGGCTGCGCTGGTGGCAATTGCCGACCAGAAGGCCAATCGAAGCCTGGGCTTTATCAACGCAACGCTCTATCTGTTTGGTTTCTTCCCCAATTCCTCGCCCATGCTCCACGACGTGACCAGCGGTAATAACTCAGTCGTTGAGCAGGACGTAAACGGCCTGGATGTCGCCGTCAACGGCTTTAAGGCCGGACACAAGTGGGATGCCACAACCGGCCTGGGCTCCCCTAAAGCCGATCAAGTGGTCAATTTCTTGACGTTGTTTACTTCAGACAACGATGCCAGGAAGGCGATTCACAACTCTGGTCCGGGCGGCGCTCGTCACTCCGGCCGTCACCAGGTACGCAATCACTAATTGGTCCGGGAGCGGCACTCCGCACCCCGAACCTAAGCGCCAGGGAAAAATGCCGGACATCGATCGACAAAACCCGATGTCCGGTATTTATTTGCGTAACGGTTGGCGGCGTTATCGCGGCAGCGCAAAAGCTACGTACACTCCGCCAGACGAAGACTTGGGGTCCTTACCGCCGCCTGCAGCGATCACCACAAACTGACGTCCATTTACTTCATATGTGACCGGCGTTGCGTTGCCCGCAAAGGGCAAGGTTGTTTCCCACAATAGTTCGCCCGTGGACTTGTCGAAAGCGCGGAATTTCTTGTCGAAATTTGTCGCCCCAATAAATACCAGGCCGCCCGCGGTCACGATCGGCCCGCCGTAGTTTTCCGTGCCCGTATTGATCAATCCCTTAGCGGCAAGCTCCGGATACTGGCCCAGGGAAATCTTCCAGGCGTATTCGCCGGTATTGAGGTTAATGGCGTTCAGCGTTCCCCACGGCGGCAGGACTGCCGGGTATCCGTCGGGATCCAGAAACTTGTGATATCCCGTGAAACGATATTTCACGGGTGCAGGTGGTGGTCCACCAGCGCTGAGTTCTTTGCTTTCTCCGCTGGTGAGGTACGCCACCAGGGCGGATAGCTGATCGTCCGAGAGATTGGGGAATCCAGGCATCCTTCCTTTTCCGGCCGCGATGGTGGCCGCAATCTGCTGGGGAGTCCGTTGGTCTCCCACTCCCACCAGCGCAGGAATTGCAGGCGGCGAGCCCATCATTTTTTCGCCATGGCAAACCCCGCACTGGCTCAGGTAAATACCCCGAGCGCTGTTCTCCCCCGTGTTGGGCGCGAGAGCGCCGGTCCATGCCATTTCGTTTGAGTTCACATAAATAATTCCAGTCTCCGGATCGACCGCCGGGCCGCCCCACTCTGCTCCGCCGTCGAATCCGGGAAAGACCACTGTGTCTTTTCCCACGCTGAGGGGAACAAATTGTCCGTCGCTGACCAGGCTGCGGAATTTTTTCAGCGCCCACTGGCGGGCCTCGGGAGTCCGGCTGGTGAGCAGGTCCTCGCTAAGGAGCTGCCGCGCGTAAGGCGCCGGGAGCATGGGAAGCGGCTGTTCGCCGGCAGTAACCTCTCCCGGCACCGCGCTGGCGGGATACTTGTGATACTCGATCGGAAAAAGGGGCGCCCCGTTGGTCCGATCGAAAAGATAAACGAAACCCTGCTTCGTGGTTTGTGCCACCGCGTCAATGTCTTTGCCCTCGCGCTTCACCGTGAGCAGCACAGGCGCGGCGGGAAAATCACGGTCCCAGATATCATGACGGACTGCCTGAAAGTGCCAGATTCTCTCTCCCGTTTGCGCATTCAGGGCGATCAGGCAGTTGGCAAACAGATCATCTCCAACTCGGTCACCGCCGTAGAAGTCAGGCACGGCGGAGCCGGTCGGAACGAAAACAATTCCCCGCCTGGCATCAACTGTCATGCCGGCCCAATTGTTGGCGGCGCCTGCTGTTTTCCATGCATCCCGCGGCCAGGTGTCGTTGCCAAACTCCCCGGGGCGCGGGATGGTATGAAACGACCAGCGCAGTTTTCCGGTTCGTACATCGAAGGCGCGAACATTCCCCGGAGGTGATGGCGGGGTTTCCGGATTCCGTCCGCCGACAATGAGCAAGTCCTGATAGACAATTCCCGGACTGGTGAGATCAACCGACTGCGAAGTAGCCGGCTCGCGTCCCAGGTTCTCGCGCAAATCAATTCGCCCGTGGCGTCCGAAGCTGGCAATGGGGCGGCCCGTGGTCGCGTTCAGCGCATAGACAAAGTTCATCACGCCAACCAGGACCCGTTTGTCCTTGCCCTGCGCCCAGTAGGCGAGGCCACGGTCCGGCTGGGTCCCTTTTGTGCCCGAGTCAAACTTCCAGATCAGTCTGCCATTGGCGGCATCCAGGGCAAATATCTTTTGCGTCGGTGTGATCCCGTAGAGCACACCCTCGACGACAATTGGCGTGCTCTGCAACCCTCCCTCTTCCTGTGAATCAAAACTCCACGCCAAGGAGAGCTGCTTTACGTTAGTTCGATTGATCTGCCCTAAAGAAGAGTAATGATTGTTCTCCGCCGTCCCGCCATATGCGGGCCAGTCGTGATGCTCCTGAGCCGGGCTGGGTCTTGCGCGCGCATTTCCTGCTGGCTTGGTCGAACTCTGCGGTTCGGCGAAACCCGTCGTGACCATCGCGATGATAACGGCACCCACCAGGATGAATCCGAATACCTTGTTCCAAGCGATGGATCGAAATGCAATCATCCGATGTTTTCCTTTGTGCCGGCTGGCTTGTCTAATCGGTCAGGACCTGGTCGAGCAGCTGTCCCACGGCGCGTTCGGCCTCGAGAATCGAGCAACGATGGTCCATGATTCCAGCCAGATCAGTATTGGCAAATGCAATGCGGCCGAAGGGCGCAGCTCGCAGGACTTCGCTGGGCGCGGGCTTTCCGTCCCTGCCGAAGAAAAAGCCGGGCTGCGGATTGAGGTAGGCGTGC
>DATGYF010000399.1:0-4600 GCA_035298145.1 Terriglobales bacterium
AGCTGGAGAAAAGCCGGAGAAAACAGGTAAGAAACCATGAATGGTCGAGAGCAGGCCTGGTGTTTACTAACTGAGTTCACCCAGTCAGAAAGTTTGCGCAAGCACGGGCTTGCGGTAGAGGCCTGCATGCGTGCTTACGCCCGCAAATTTGCTTCCGAGTCTCCTGAAAAAGAGGAGTTGTGGGGCGTGGTCGGACTGCTGCACGACTTCGATTACGAGAAGTATCCCAGCCTCGACGACCATCCCTATAAGGGCAACGAAATATTAAAAGAGCGGGGATACTCAGATGAAATCCGGCGCGCCATCATGTCGCACGCCGAGTATTCCGGCGTGACCCGCGACTCTCCCATGGAGAAAGCTCTCTTCGCCTGCGACGAACTGGCCGGATTCATTACCGCCTGCGCCCTGGTCAAGCCGGGAAAGTCTCTGGCGGAAGTCGAGGCCAAGTCCGTCCGAAAGAAGATGAAAGACAAAGCCTTCGCCCGCAGCGTAAAGCGCGAAGACATCGTAAACGGCGCGGCGGACTTAGGGGTGGACCTGGAGGAGCACATCGCATTTTGCATCGAAGCGATGAAGGGAATCGCGGACAAGTTAGGTCTGGACGGCAGCATGTAGGCGCGAGCGTCCCGCTCGTGCTGTCCGATCTCACGTAGGGGCAGGTGTCCCACCTGCCCAGGCCGAGCAAAGCTCGGCCAGGTTTTAGTCTGTGACACTAAGTTCACTTTTCACATCGGCCGACAAGGACCTGCCGAGCTGCGCTCGGCCCGGCCGGGTCGAAGACCCGGCCCCACACGGGCATCTCCAGTTCCTAGCGCAGCGCCTCCACTACTTTCCCACTCGCAATCAATTCCGCAATGCGCGCGAAATCCTGGTACATCACTCGATCTTTGTCCATGGTGGCGCACACTGAGCGAATTGCTGCGTGGGCCATCTGTCCGCGCTTCGAAGTCTTGAGCGGAGCCAGGAAGTCCAGCGCCTGGGCCGCGGCCATGGCTTCAATCGCCATGGCATTGCGCGAGTTCTCCACGATGCGTTTCAGCTTCAGCGCCGCCGTCATTCCCATGGAAACGTAATCTTCCTTGTTGCCGGAAGTGGTAATCGAATCCACCGAAGCGGGATGGGCAAGCACTTTGTTTTCGCTGACCAGCGAGGCAGCGGCCACTTGGGCCATCATGAATCCCGAATTCAGGCCCGCGCCGGGGGCCAGAAACGGCGGCAGACCTTCATTCAGAGCCGGGTTCACCAAGCGCTCCAGCCTGCGCTCCGAGATGCCCGCGAGCGCGCTGAGCGCGATGCCCAGGAAATCCAGAACGAAAGCCAGCGGCTGGCCGTGGAAATTTCCGCCGGAGATGACGTCGGCGTCCAGGCTTGCGGAGCTTCGCTCCGCTGGGCGGACGTGGCCTGTCCTGAGCGAAGTCGAAGGAGCGTCCACCCCTACGTGGGCATTTTTTAGAAACACCAGCGGGTTATCTACCGCCGAGTTGACTTCGATCTCCATCACCTCGCGACAGTGAGCCAGAGAGTCGCGCACCGCGCCGTGCACTTGCGGCATGCAGCGCAGGGAGTAGGCGTCCTGCACGCGGTCGCAGTCGCGATGCGAATCACGCAGCGAACTGCCTTCGAGCATCTTGCGCAAATTCGCGGCCGTCCGCAGCTGGCCGGGGTGCGGACGGGCCTGATGGATGCGCTCGTCAAAGGCCACGTCGGTTCCCCGCAAAGCCTCGAGGGAGAGCGCGCCGATCACATCCGCGGTGTCGGCCAGGATCTCGGATGCCAGCAGCGCCAGGATTCCCACCGCCAGCATCGCCTGCGTTCCGTTGATAAGGGAAACAGCTTCCTTGGCTTCAAGCAACAGCGGCTTGATTTGTGCGCTGCGCATCGCTTCGCTGGCGGGAACGCGCATCCCTTTCTCGGTGAAACATTCGCCTTCACCGATCAATGCCAGGGCCAGGTGCGCCAGGGGAGCCAGATCGCCGCTGGCCCCTACGCTGCCTTGCGACGGGACCATCGGAGTCACACCGCGATTCAGCATCTCGCAAATCGTGTCGATGATCGCCCCGCGCACTCCGGAGTGTCCTTTGGAAAGTGAATTGGCGCGCAACAGCATCATGGCCCGCGTCTCGGCCACCGAAAGCGGCTCGCCGATACCGGCGGCGTGGGAGCGCACCAGGTTGACTTGCAGCTCGCGGATCTGCTCGCCCGCAATGTGAACGTCGGCCAGTTTTCCCACGCCGGTGGTGATCGCATACGACACGCGGTTTTCGGCGACCAGCGCATCCACCACCGCGCGAGCGCGATCGACAGCCTCGCGGGCATCGGGATCGAGCAGCACGGGACGGCGCTCGACCGCCACTTCCCGTACGGCTTCGAGAGTCAGATCCTTTCCGTTGATGTGCAGGGCTTTCAAGCGAGTTTCCGGTTTCCAGTCTCGGGCTTCAAAGGCAACCTCATTTCCCCGCCGCTTCACGAAATACTTTCAAGATGTTGGACGGCAGCTGTGCCGGCTTCATCTTCGCGTCAAGAATCATGTGCGTGGTCTCGCCTTCGGCCAGCAGTTCACCGTCGCTGGCCCGCACCAGTTCGTAGCCAAAATGTATGAGGGACTCGCGGACGTTTCTCAAATGGGTGCGGACGATGATTTCGTCGTCATAGCGCGCGGGGGCCTTGTAGCGGCAGCGCGCATCCACGACCGGAATAAAGCATCCGTGGTCGCGCTCCATGTCGCGATATGTGAATCCCAGCTGCCGCATGAGCTCGACGCGCCCGATTTCGAACCAGACGAAGTGATTGGCGTGATAGACCACGCCCATCTGATCGGTTTCCGCATAGCGCACCCGCACCCGACTCTCCGAGACTACGGTGCCGTGCGCACCCGCTTGTGGTGAATTCACTTGGTACTCCAGCGCGGTTTGCGCTTCTCCAGAAACGACGTGATACCTTCCCGGAAATCGGCGGTAGTGCGGATGCGCGCGTTGTCCTCAACAGCCTCGGCGATCTGCTGATCGAGTTGTCCTGCGATAAACCCATTGATCAGGCGCTTGGCCGCACGCACCGACGATGGGCTGTTCTCCATGAGCTGCGACGCCAGTTCGCGGGCGCGCGCCAGCAGGCGAGATGGCTCGACCACTTCATTAACCAGGCCAACAGCATGGGCCTCCTGGGCGTCGAATAACCGCCCGGTCAGCAGCAAGTCGCGGGCGACTTTATGTCCCACCTGCCACACCAGCATGGAAGAAACGATGGCGGGCACAAATCCGATGCGGACTTCGGTGTAGCCGAATTTTGCCTCGGGCACAGCCAGTGTAAAGTCGCACATGGTGGCAAATCCCGTGCCTCCAGCGATGGCAGCGCCGTTCACCGCGGCGATGGTGGGCAGAGGAAAGTCGTAGATGCGGCGGAAAATACGCGCCATGCGGGAGGAGTCCTGCACGTTCTCATCGTGGGTTCTATCCAGCAGGGCCTTCAATTCGTCGAGGTCCATGCCCGCACAAAAAGCCTTGCCCGCGCCGGTGAGGATGACGACCTGGGCACGCGAGTGCTCGACTTCGTCGAGAGCGGCGAGCAATTCGTCCACCAGCGAGTGACTGATGGCATTGCGCTTCTCCGGCCGGTTGAACGTAATGGTGGCGACGCCGGAATCGAACGCGAGCTGAATGGTCTTGAATTCCATGTTTGTAAACCGGCTCTCGCAACTCAATCGGCAGCCGAAGTTTCGGTGTATCGCGCACCCAGTTCGGCGGTAATCCGCAGCAATACATCCAACGGCTTCAAGGCCGGCAATTCCGCTCCTTTTTGTTGCAGCGCCTCCACCACTTTCTCGGTCGCAATATTTCCCACCAATGCGTCCTGCGCAAAAGGGCATCCGCCCAGTCCGCCCAATGCCGAGTCAAAGCGGCGGCAGCCGGCATCATACGCGGCCAGAATCTTCTCCATTGCCTGTTCGGGACGGCTATGAAGGTGCAGGCCAATCTCCAGATAGTCGAACTTTGAATTCACCGCTGAAAACAGTTCGCGAATCTGCGCCGGTCCGGCCAGCCCCACCGTGTCGGCCAGAGAGATGGTGCGCACCCCGAGAGACTCGAGGAGGTCCACGGCATCGACCACTTCGCCGATATTCCAGGGGTCGCCATAGGGATTGCCAAACGCCATGGAAATATAAACCACCGTATCGAGGTCGGCCGCTTCCGCCTTGTTCTTGATCTTCTCCAGTTCGTCGATGGCATCTTCCAGGCTCTGACGCTGGTTGTTCTGCAAAAAAGTGGACGAGACGGAATAAGGGAAGCCCAGAGTCCGGACTGCCTCAGTGGCAATGGCCCGCTGCGCGCCCTTCTCGTTGACCACGATCCCGATAATTTCAACATCATCGGGCGGATCGAGTTCTTTCAGCACTTCTTCCGAATCGGCCATCTGCGGAACAGCCTTCGGCGAGACAAACGAAACCGCATCGATGTGCTTGAAACCGGCGCTGATCAGCGCTTTCAAGTAGTCGGTCTTGATGTAAGCGGGGATCTGCCCCTTCAGTCCCTGCCAGGCATCGCGCGGACACTCAACGAGTTTTACGGGTTTGGACATTCTTTAACCAGCCACAGATTTGCACGGA
>DATGYF010000400.1:0-1566 GCA_035298145.1 Terriglobales bacterium
CCCGGCGAAACCAAGTTTGCGCCTATGCTGCGCGAATTGCGCCGAATGTTCGATTCGCATCAGGCGGATGGTCAAGTCGGGTTCGAATACGACACCCGGGTATATTACGGACAGTTGGTTTGAGCCTCCCGCTAAAAACAGCCACCAAGGACACGAAGGTTCACGAAGGAAGATTGCATGCCTGGCGACAAGACGTTTCACATGACACCCGAGGAATTCCGGCGCCACGGCCACGCTGTGGTGGACTGGATTGCCGATTACTATGGACGGATCGAGTCGTATCCCGTGCTGTCTCGCGCCCAACCGGGCCAGATTCGGGCTTCGCTGCCGGCTGATCCTCCGGCTGAGGGCGAATCCTTTCCCGCGATTCTCGCCGACATGGAAAAGCTGATTCTGCCCGGTATCACGCACTGGCAATCGCCCAATTTTTACGCCTACTTTCCTTCGAATGCTTCGGGTCCAGCCATTCTCGGCGACCTGCTTTCTTCCGGCCTGGGGGTACAGGGAATGCTGTGGGCCACCAGCCCGGCATGCACCGAACTGGAGACCCATGTGCTCGACTGGTTGGTGCACATGCTGGGTCTGCCGCAGAAGTTTCTTTCCACCAGCAGCGGCGGCGGGGTGATTCAGGATACGGCTTCGAGTGCGTCGCTGTGCGCGCTGCTGGCGGCGCGGGAGCGGGCCACCGACTTTGCCAGCAACCGGCGCGGCTGCGACGGCAAGCTTGTCGCCTACACTTCGTCCCAGGCCCACTCTTCGCTGGAGAAAGGCGCCCAGATCGCCGGCATCGGACGGGACAATCTGCGCCTGGTCGAGGTTGACGAAACTTTCGCCATGCGCCCCGAGGCGCTGGCGCGGCAGATCGAGCAGGACCGCGGCGCGGGCCTGGTCCCCTTCTTCGTCTGCGCCACGGTGGGCACCACGTCATCGAATGCGATTGACCCGGTGCCTGAAATTGCCCGCGTCTGCGGCGAGCACAAGCTCTGGCTGCACGTGGACGCTGCCATGTCCGGCACGGCGGCGCTTTGTCCGGAATTTCGCCACACTCATGCCGGCGTCGAGTCCGCCGACAGCTACTGCTTCAATCCCCACAAATGGATGTTCACCAACTTCGACTGCGATTGCTTTTACGTTGCCGACCGCAAGGCCCTCATCCAGACTTTGAGCGTGCTGCCGGAATACCTGCGCAACCAGGCCACCGAAACCGGGGCCGTCATCGACTATCGCGACTGGCAGATTCCGCTCGGGCGGCGCTTTCGGGCACTCAAGCTGTGGTTCGTGATCCGGCATTATGGCGTAGAAGGCCTGCAGCACCACATCCGGCAGCATGTGGCCTGGGCGCAGAAGTTCGCGGTCTGGGTAAGAAAAGATGAGCGCTTCGAGCTGGCCGCGCCCGCGCCCCTGAACCTGGTCTGTTTCCGCCACCGCGGCGGAGACCAGATCAACCAGTCCTTGATGGACCATCTCAACCGCAGCGGAGATCTTTATCTTACGCACACCCGACTGGACAGCCGACTCACCCTGCGGCTATGCGTGGGCCAGACCAATACCAAGGAGCGCCATGTT
>DATGYF010000401.1:0-15605 GCA_035298145.1 Terriglobales bacterium
CCGCGAGCACATTGCCGATTACGAATCCATCCTGAGCTCGGAGAAGAAACTGCGCGCCGTGATCGTGAAAGAACTCGAAGAAGTAAAGAAGCTTTACGGCGATGACCGGCGCACGGTGATCGAAGATGAAGCCGCAGAAATTCACCTCGAAGACCTGATCGCCGACGAGCAAGTCGCAGTCACGGTCAGCCACGGCGGTTACATGAAGCGCACGCCGGTCTCCACCTACCGCATGCAGCGCCGCGGAGGCACAGGCCGCACCGGTATGAAGACGCGCGACGAGGATTTCGTCGAGCATCTCTTCATCGATTCCACCCATGCCTACATTCTGATTTTCACCAACACCGGGCGCGTTTACTGGCTGAAGGTGTACGAAATTCCCGACGTCAGCGCCGCCGGCAAAGGCAAGCACGTCGGCAACCTGGTCGGCCTGCAACCGGGAGAGAATGTTCGCACCATGCTGACGGTGCGCAATCTCGAAGAAGCTGGCAAGTACATCCTCTTCGCCACCCGCAACGGCCTGGTAAAAAAGACCGAGCTCAAAGACTTCTCTCACGTGCGCTCGAATGGCATCTACGCCATCAGCATCGAGCAGGGAGATGAACTGGTCGCAGCCAATCTCACCGACGGCCAGCAGATCGTCTTCCTAGCCACGCACGAAGGCCAAGCCATCCGCTTCGACGAAGAAGACGTCCGCCCCATGGGCCGCCAGGCATACGGTGTCTGGGGCATCCGCATGGAAAAGGGCGACTATCTGGTTGGCATGGCGACTACGCCCAAGGCCGACGTTCCGGCGAAAGTCGATGCCACCAAAACGCCCGCAACCGACGCTCAGGTCGCCGACCTGGTGCCGGAAAAAGGCAGACTGATTCTCTCCGTCACCGAAAACGGCTACGGCAAACGCACCGCTGCCGACGAATACCGCCTGCAAGGACGCGGCGGGTCGGGTGTCATCAATGTCAAAACCACGGAGCGCAACGGCAAAGTCGTAGGCATCGCCCAGGTGACAGAGAAATCCGAAGTCATGCTGATCAGCCAGTACGGCAAAATCATCCGCATGGACTCAACCACAATCCGCGAATCCGGCCGTGCTGCACAGGGCGTGAGACTCTTACATCTAGAGCCTGGCGACCGTGTAGCAGCAGCAGTAGTTCTCGCACCGGGAGAAGAGCCGGTTAATGGGGGGACGCTGCTGCAATAGATGGACGAAGGAGTTTCAGCTGCGAGATTTCCGACATTCTATGTCGACGATTCCGCCTGTGATATCGCCGGCGCGAAACACATCATCCTTAGCGCATTGACGTTCCCTGATGAGCAGAAAGCGATCGCTGACTGGCTCGCCAAGAAACAAGAATTCGGGTTGTATCCCTACGATGAGGTCAAATGGAACGACAGGGCGAGTCCCTTAGAGCTGCGCACGGCGTTTGTCCCGCTCCTCAATAATGGCATCGGAATTATCGTGCTGGACGACTCGACAAAGCAGTCGGCTGCCGAACGTCTCTGTAGTCAGATTTGGCAGTATTGCCATGACGAAAAGTTGGAGGGATTTCGTCTCCGGTTCGACAAAGACATTATTGGAGACCAGCGGCGCCTAAAGGATCATCTGAAGGGTTTCTATCCTCCCTGTGTCGGGTTGAGTGAGCATGACTCTGAATGCGAACAACTCGTTCAATATGCCGACTTCCTTGCTGGCGCAATCAAGCTAAAAATTGACTTCGGTCTTGGCAACCGGGATCCGAGGCGCAGAATCGCTGTCGCGAGCGAGAATTCAAGACCAAGGAAAGAAATGGAACTGAGCTTCTATTTCTTCGCTGCGCTACGCTATTGCCTGTGGGGCCGCATCGTTGACTTTGGCGATGGTGTGAGTACGAACGATCCAAGGAAAATGGTGATAGGCCGGGGACTCATAGTGAACTCTTCCGCAGAGCGTGAGATCGTAGACAGCGCTATCAGTTTCATCGATGGCGATTACATGGGTTGCATCCATTAAACCAAGATGTTCCTCCCAATTCGGGCAATGACACGTTGTCCGGGATGCTCTATTCTTGGGTTGGGGCAATGCATATGAAACCAGCACCTAATGTCGCGATGGAGCTCCCGATCTACAGCCTGTCCGAGGCCGCCCAGTATCTGAGAGTGCCGCTTAACACGCTGCGCTATTGGGTGCGGGGGGCTGGGTCTGTCCCGCCGCTGGTAAAGCTGGCCAGGAGCGAACCGTCTCGTCTGTCGTTCATGAATCTGCTGGAGTGTCACATGCTCAGCAGCATGCGGGCTATCTACGAGGTAAAAATCCCCAGGGTTCGGAAGGCACTGGTCAACCTCGCGAAGTTTGTAGAGCACAAACATCCCCTCGTGGAGCAGGCATTCCAAACCGACCGCCGTGATTTGTTCATCGAGTATCTGGGAAGCATTGTGAATCTTTCGAAAAACCAGCAGATACTGATTCCGGGCGTGATGGAATTTTATCTGGAACGTATCGAGCGAGACCCCAAAGGACTTTTCAAGTTTTACCCGTTTGTCATGGAGCGAACGCAAAACGAGCCCAAACTGATTCTGATCAACCCGGCAGTGGGGTTTGGTAAACCAGTGATTGCCGGCACTGGCATCTCGACTGCGGTAGTCGCCTCCAGGTTTAACGCCCGGGAATCCATAGACGACCTTGCCACCGAATATGGCGTCAAGCCGCGGCAGATCGAAGAAGCAATCCGCTGGGAGCAGAAGACGGCAGCCGTCGCTGCCTGAAGACTTCGTTCTGTATCTTGACGAAAATCTTCACAACTGCAAACCCATCCTCGACGCGCTCACTCTAAATGGGGTGCCTCACGTACGCCACGGCCAGCACTTCAGTCCGGGCACGGAAGACACCACTTGGTTGCCCTTCGTTGGCCAGAACGGTTGGTTGCTGGTGACGAAAGATAAGAAAATCCGATACAACGAATTGGAAAAAACTGCTGTCCTCCACCATCGTGTGAGGGAGTTCTACTTTTCTTCAGGAAATTACAGCGGCACGGAAATGGCGGAAATACTGGTAGCTGCTCTCCCTGGCATGGCCAAGATTTGCAGAAAGCATGATCCACCGTTTATTGCCAGCATTGCCAAGTCAGGAAGCGTGAATCTTCGCTTTCCTTAGTGACTAGGTTCTACTTGCTGATCGCCGCTCCAACCGCCCAAGCCTTCCCATCAAAATAAGCAGGCAATTCCAACCCAAACAGCTTCATCACCGTAGGCGCCACATCCACAATCGCCGGCTTCTCAATCGCAATCTTGCGGTTTGAAAACAGAACACCCGGAACCAGCCGCGGATCGACGCAGTGATCGCCGCTCCAGGCTTTGAGATTGTCTTCGAAGATTGCGGTGGTGACTTTGCCCATGACTGAATCCCATGATGCGCGGAAGCCTTCGCCGTAGCCGACGATGAGGTCGGGGGCGTTATCGACGTACGGGCCGGCGTAAACCGCATCGCAATCGAACATGCCGGTGATGCCGACTTTTCCTGACGCAGGATCGACCAGTCCGTCGAGCTTGCCGCGCAGTTCTTCTTTCAGAGCCTCGGCTTCGGCTCCGGCTTCTACGATGCCTTGGCGCTCGCGGCCTTTGATGTTCATATAAAGACCGTTGAGGCCCATGGTGTAGGCGCGGGTGCGCGACCAGTCCACGTCTTCGAACCAGTCTCCACTTTCTTTTTTCCCGTCTTTCAGAACCAGGTAGCCGTTCTGATGCAGCCAGGCGTTCAGGTTCACGCAGCGGTTGAATGATCGGAAGCCGTGATCGGAGATCACCAGCAGCAAGGTTTGATCGTCGATCTGCTGCATGACCCGCCCGACCAGGGTGTCCATACGGTCGTAGAGATCCTGAATCACGCGTGGCTTCTGGTCTTGTGGCACATCTCTCACTGCGGGATGATCTTTGTCCAGATAGCGCCAGAACATGTGCTGCACGCGGTCTGTGGTATCGAACACGCAGGCGCACAGGCCCTGCGGAGTTTTCTCCAGCGCGTCGAAGAACATGCGCTCGCGGTCTTCGTGATTGCCATAGGCCTGGGCCAGAAATGCCTGGTCGTCGAGCACTTCTTCATTCAGCGCCCAGGTATCCTCCGCCAGGCCGAGAGTCGCGTACGGACCAAAAAGTTTCGCCAGATAAATCGAATAGGTCACGGGATGAGAGATGGGCAGGTCGGGATGGCCTGGGTCGATGTTCACCGGCGTGACGTACACTTCAACCTCGGGCGAGATTTCTTTCAGGTAGAAGCGGCAGATGCCGCGGGCGGTGAATCCCATGCCGGCTTTGAATTTCACCGGAATCCATTCCGAGTACTCGCCCACCTTGATGGTGAACGTCTCGGAGTCGATCTCGATCCGGGCTCGTCCGCGCTTTGCGTCTGGGCGAATCTTGAAGTTGGCGCGCAGCTCGCTGCCCGTGCCCAGCGGGTTCGCCGGGCCAGGAATATAGGAATGATAGCCCGCACCATTCCGCTCGATGGGAATTCGCACGCCGCCTTCACGAAATTTGTCGCTGCTTGCCTGCGTTGTGCAGAAGCAGAACGTTCCCTGGCTTCCCTTCAAATCGGGTACGCACATGCCGGAAAGCAGCACGCCGGGAAACTTCTCTGGCGGAAAAGTTACCGGAACGCGAATGACCGAGCAGAAGACGCCCGCCTTGCCCAGCCAGTGCCAGAAGGGCGTCCCTTTACGCAGCCCTCTGACTTCCGACTTGCCGAGAGGCAGCGAATACTTGCCAATCTTCAGATGACGTTTGGGCTCGCTGATCTGTGCTGAAGAAAGATAGGGCAGATAGTTCTTCAGATCGCGGGCCAGGAAATCATAAATATTGTGCTTCCCCGGATTGACGCCGGTCTGAAACGTTGACCATGCCACCGGAGAAATCGCGGGGAACGTGGTTCGCAGCGGACGAAAAGTTCCACCGTCGCGGAGTTTGGCCAGGTTCGGCAGCTTGCCTTCGCTCATGAATCGAGTTGCCAGCTCGGGATCCATGCCATCGAATCCGACAATCACAACGCGTTTCACCTGCGCCTTGCCATAGGCTTTACGCCGCCGAAACATTCGCAGGAGTTGTCGAATGGGCCAAGTCACCAATGCATAAAAGGAATAAAGAAAGGCGACAAAGATGGTCCAGAAAGATGACAGGACGGCGAACCCCGCGCCCGGGCCCGCATATGCTTCACCGCGCTGGGGAAACAACAGGACCAGAGCGATGATCCATAGCAAAACCGGAAACAGGCCACGACGGCTGGGTCGTAAATGAAGCCACTTCATACCTGAATTCCCAACACACTCTTGAAAATGAAACCTGCAATCAACGAGACCACAAAAAACAGGACAATCCAGCTCCACTCCATCCAGGCGAAGCTGATCTCGCGCGCAGGATAGTTTATGGCGATCGATTGTACGGGACTATTATCCGCCAACGCCGGTTCGCCCGAGGTAAACGTGCGCTCCCAGAAATTGTCTTTCAGACGAACCGGCGAAACCCACGCCAGCCCGGGCGAAACGACAACTTGTTTAGAAACTGTCTGACCGCCGGTTGCGATCTTGATCTCGTATTGCCCTTCGCGCTCCGCTACGACTCGCCACGTTATCTCCTTGTCCTTCGGAACGTGGACCGCTGGGGCGGAACTCGATAGTTCCGGAGGCAGGCGAAGCGCAGCGTCGTTGAGCGCGGCCGGGTCTGAGACCCGGGCCACTACCAGAAAACTCTGGGCTGGCTGCAGGGGCAACCAACCGAAGTAACGATCCAGCTGCACGATCAGAAAAGTGATCGGCAGTATCGCAATCAGGAATGGAGTGAATGCGAGCCGAAGATAGCTGCCGGTCCCGCGGAGGATCTTGCCATACGCGCGGATCACAACCGGCAGCTGGTCCTGAAATAAACGGACCGCCAGCAGGTGCGCCTTCAGCCGGTCCTTGGCGCGGCCGATCGCCTTCTGGTCGGAGGTGTAGCGAAACACGATCACCATCAGAAAGCCGATCACGATGGAAATGGCCAGCACCCACACGAGCGAATTCCTGGCCGCGAAGCCGGAAAGCATAGACGCAGCCGGGATGGAAGATGAGGCCATGAAGATTTGCGGGAGATTACGACACGGCTATTCGATGTAGCCCAGCCCCTGCAACCGCTTTGTGACCTTCTCTTTCGATTCGGTACCGCTGCCCTGGTCAGGCGACAGGCGCTTCACTTCTTTTTCGATGGTGTGCAGCACGAACTCATCGACCGACGCGTAGCCCGAAGCCTCGGCACACTGTTTCGCCTTTTCCAGCAATTCGCCTTCAATCTTGATCTTTTGCGAGGACATTGGCCCGCCTCCTTGTGCTCGCCAGTGACGCGCGTCAGTGGCTCGATGAAAAAACTGAATGTCCCATCATACTGCCCGGCTGAGCAATTCCAAATTGCGCGAAGATGGTGGGCGCAATATCGGTCAAAGCCGGACTGGCCGCGTCAATCGGCCGATTGCTCAGCAGCACGCCGGGAACCAGCGTGTAATCCATACAATGGTCGCCGCTCCATGGGTTCGTGTTGTTCTCGAAGACGTCCGCGGGGAAGTTCCCCAGGATGGTTTGCCATCCCGCGCGATAGCCCCGGTTGTAGCCCACCAGCAAATCTGGCCCCTGGCGCGAGTACGGACCCTGGTAAACCTCGCTGGCCCGGTCCACGCGCGTGATCGCTGTCTGACTGTTCTGAGGGTCGCGCACGGCCAGCAATTTGTCCTTAATCTCCTGCAACAGCGCATCTGCGGTTGCGCCCGGCTCGACAACTCCCTCGCGCTCGCGTCCCTTCAAATTCAGATAAAGACCGTTCAATCCCAGCCCATAAGCGCGGGTGCGGCTCCAGTCCACATTGGCGAAGGCCTGGTTCTGATCGGGATTGGGTTCACTTTTCAGCGTGATGTAGCCATTGTTAAGCAGCCAGGTGTTCAGGTTGAAAGAGCGGTTATAGGGAGCAAAGCCGTGGTCGGAGAGCACCAGCAAGGTGGTACGGTCGTCCATGCGCTGTAACACTTCGCCGAGCACCTGATCGATCTGCTGATAGAACTCGGGCAGCGCCGACCCGTACTGCGCGGCCAGCGTAGCGTCGTACTCTGGGTGTTGCGGGTCGATCAGCCGCCAGAACATGTGCGAATTCAGATCCAGGCTGGAAAAATAAAAAAAGAAAACGCCGGAGTGAAACTTGGGAAACTCGGCGTCGAAAATCCGGCGATGTTCCGCCAGAACCGTCTTCGCCTGCTCCAGATATTCCTTATCGTCAAGCACGCCCGCTGACAGCGCCTTGGTATCCTCCGAAATACCCTGGGTATAGAACTCGCCCACCTCTTCGGCAAGTTTGCGGGAATAACTCCTGGGAGTGGAAAGCGGCAGCGCCGGATCGGCGGGATCGATATTGATCGGGGAAACGTACAACTCGAAACGCGGGTGCGCCTGCTTCAGATAGAAGCGGCCGATGCCTTTCACGTTGCCGATGAATGGAATGAGTTGAAACTGAATGTGGATCCAGTCGCTCCACTCTCCCTCGCGGAGAACGAATGTCTGGTCCTGCACCGAAAACTTTGCCACAGACTCGAGAGGATCGATGGAGACCGTGAAGGGTTCAAGAGTTGGCGGCGATCCTTTGCGAAACGAGTTGTCCGGCCCGATCAACTTTGCGGCTACCTGTGAATCCTGCACCTGGACGGGAATAATCTGTCCGCCTTCGACCACGCCCGCAGCAGTCATCGGGTCATCAGTATAAAAAGAAAATGTTCCGTAGCTGCCGCGCAAATCCGGCGTGCCCATGCCGGACAAGGTGTATCCCCTGGCTTTGACCGGAGGGAAATTCGACGGCATGAGGATGACCGTGTTGGGCACGCCGTAATCGTCCAGCGTTTCCCAGAACGCCTTGCCCTGGCGAAGCTGCTCGGCGGTGCCGCCTCCGATCGGGATGACCCAGCTCCCCAGATGGATGCCGTGCTTCGGCGGTTCCACGCGCGAAGCCGAAAAATAAGGCTGGAGCGTCTTAGGATCGCGATGGATGAAATCAAAAATGCCGTGTCCGCCCGCATTCATGCCGGTGATCAGGTTCGACCATGCGACCGGACTTTGCGGCGGAATGCTGGTGGTGAGCAGGCGGAACGATCCCTTTTCCGCCAGCGCCGAAAAGTTCGGCATTCTGCCCTCGGACATGAATTGTTTCAGCAATTGCGGGTCCATGCCGTCGATGCCCAGAATAATGAGCTTCTGATCGCCGTGCCATTTTCCGTGCTGGCAGGAAAGCAGGAAACCCGCCCCAATGCACGTCAGCAGTAAGAGACCCAGGCTCCGGATTCGTAGAAAGCGCAAGGTAAGCTGTGATCCTCGCTCCCATGATAGTCGATGTCAGACGGGCCCGTGTGGCCGCGGGCGACTCGCCCGCTTGCCTCCGTTGCCTCGATCGCTGGGGTAAACTGAACTGTATGTTTCGGCGGATTTGTCCTGCACTTCTGGTCGTTCTTCTGCTCGCTATCGGGGCGACTTCAGCGCCAGCGGCTGGCAAGCCGAATATCATCCTCATGACCCTGAGCTCCACGCGCGCCGATCGCATGGGCTTCCTCGGCTCGAAAGCAAGACTCACCCCAAATCTTGATGGCCTCGCCCGCCAGAGCATGGTTTTCGAGCACGCCTATTCGCAGGCGCCGCTGACGGTGGTCTCGCACGCCACTATCCTCACCGGCACATATCCCCAGACGCACCGGGTCAGCGAGTTCGGCGCCCGGCTGGCTGCCGCGCTGCCCTTCGTCCCTGACTTGTTGCGAAAAGAGGGATATCGCACAGCCGCCTTCGTCGGCTCGATCGCGCTCGATCCGAAAAACGGATTGGCGCCCGGCTTTGACCGCGGATTTTCCGTGTACGACGCCGGTTTCCAGCAGCCGGAGCATGGCCCCGGCCGAAACGCCTTAGTCGAGCGATCAGCAACGCAAGTTACCGCCCGGGCTGCCGCCTGGCTTGCCCGCAATCCTGAAGGCCCGTTCTTCCTGTGGGTGCATTTGAATGACCCGGAGGCTGCGTCGGGCGCTTCCTACAATGCCGCTGTAGCCTCAGCGGATGCTGCGGCAGGAAGGCTGATTTCTGTTTTCCGCGCCCGGAAGCTGTACGACGACGCACTCGTGGTTGTTGCTTCCGATCACGGTCGTGGCCTGGGCGGGCATGGTGAGGAGACCCACGGAGTTTTTCTCTACGATGAAACCATTCATGTTCCACTGCTGCTGAAGTTGCCGCAGAACCCAAGCGCGGGAAAGCTAGTGAGCACGAGGGCTTCGCTGGTGGACGTTGCTCCCACCGTCCTTGCCATCGCGGGCGTGCCTGTACCGTCCCAGATGCAGGGACAGTCCCTGTTGAGAATCTCGAAGACCAATGCCGATCAACCGGTTTACGCAGTCAGCGATTTCCCGCAACGCGCATTCGGGTGGAGCCCGCTGGAATCCTGGCGTGCGGGTAAATACCTGTACATCAAGGCGCCCCGGCCGGAGCTCTATGATCTCTCAGCCGACCCCGGCGCCACGCGCAACCTGGCGCAGAGTTCCAAAGCCACGCTCGAAACCATCGCCGGTCAGCTGGATGCCTTCGACCGGCGCTTCAGCGGCGCTGGCGCTTCCGGAGGCCCTGAACTTACCTCCAGCGAAATGCAGAAGCTGGCCTCGCTGGGATATGTCGGCTTGCAGAAATCGGCGGGTCCGAGCGCCGCAGCGACGGGCGTGGATCCAAAAGATGGGATTGCGGGCGCAAACAAAGTCCTGTCGGCCCTGGCGCTGCTGGATGAAGGAAAGCCGGACAAGGCCGTAGCCATGCTGCAACCTGTGCTGGCGGCGGCTTCAAGGATGTATCTGGCTCAATTCGTCATGGGAGCCGCGCTGGCCCGCCAGCAACAGTACCCCAAGGCCATTGAGTATTTGCGCCATGCCATAGAACTTCAGCCGGACTCGACCTGGGCGCACTACGAAATGGGCGCCAGTCTCCTGGAGACCGGCGATTACAAGACTGCAGTCATTCACCTGGAGATTGCATCCAGCCGGTTGCCTGAGTTCGCAGGGGTCCATGCCTTGCTGGCCCAGGCCTACGACCACCTGGGGCGGGCGGAAGAGGCGAAGCGCGAGCGATCCCAATCGGGCGCCTCGCCGAGGCCCTAGCCCCGCGCCCCTGCGTCCTTTTCTTGACAATACTCCCATAATGTCTATCATGTTAGTAGACTTATGTGGCAATTATGTCGTATACTATTTTCCGATGGTAGCCAACCACATCTCCACGAGTTGTATCTGTACGTGTTGTCGTTGCACGTGTTGCAGTCATCGTGGACGTGGGGATGGAATGTAGCCGGACCAAGACATTCAATTTCTCAGGCGGCCCACGAATCAGAATCGTGGGCCGTTTGCTTTTTGCAGCCCGGCGACCGGGTTTGTGGCACCGCATGAAACTCCAAAGGGGAAGGTAATGCAGAGGAAAGTTCTGGTGGTTACGGGGTTACTGGTTGCGGGGCTTCTGCTCCTGTTGTCAATTCCGGGGGGAGCACAGGGCGGCGAGGTGACTCTGCTCAATGTTTCCTACGACCCCACCCGTGAGCTGTATCAGGATTTCAACCAGGCCTTTGCCAAATACTGGAAGGCGAAGACCGGCCAGACGGTCAATATCGAGCAGTCTCATGGCGGATCGAGCAAGCAGGCCCGCGCCGTCATTGACGGATTGCAGGCCGACGTTGTTACCCTCGCTCTGGCCTACGACATTGACGCCATTTCCCAGAATGGCGGGCTGCTCCCTGCTGACTGGCAGAAGCGGCTGCCGGAGAACAGCACTCCCTACACCTCAACCATCGTTTTTCTGGTGCGCAAGGGCAATCCCAAACACATCAAAGACTGGGACGATCTGGTAAAGCCTGGAATTTCAGTGATTACACCCAATCCCAAGACCTCGGGGGGGGCCCGATGGAATTATCTGGCGGCCTGGGCTTATGCCCTCAAGCAGCCAGGTGGAAGCGAACAAAAAGCGCAGGATTTTGTGAGGCGCCTGTACAAGAACGTTCCCGTGCTGGATTCCGGAGCCCGCGGTTCCACCACCACGTTTGTGCAACGTGAGATCGGGGATGTGCTGATTGCCTGGGAAAATGAGGCTTTTCTGTCAATAAAAGAGCTGGGACCCGAAAAAGTAGAAATCGTTGTGCCCTCAATCAGCATCTTAGCTGAACCTCCGGTGTCGATCGTGGACAAGGTGGTGGATAAGAAAGGCACCCGGAAGGTGGCCCAGGCTTATCTGGAATACCTGTACACGCCCGAGGGCCAGGAGATCGCGGCCAAGAACTACTACCGGCCGCGGCTTGATTCCGTGGCCAGGAAGCACGCTTCTACGTTTCCGAAGATAAAGCTGGTCACCGTCGATGAAGTTTTCGGAGGCTGGCAGGCAGCCCAGAAGAAACATTTTGCCGATGGAGGTGTGTTCGACCAGATTTATCAGCCCAACTGATAAGCACTATGGCTTTTACTTTCAAAAAACGCAGTAACCTGCCGGGATTCGGACTGGCGCTGGGTTTCACCGTACTGTATCTCAGCCTGATTGTCCTGATTCCGCTGGCTGCTACTTTTCTGAAAGCATCAGCGCTCAGCTGGGACCAGTTCTGGCACATTGTTGCCTCTCCGCGCGCCGTGGCTTCCTATCGCCTCACCTTCGGGGCCTCGCTTATCGGCGCTTTGATCAATCTGGTATTCGGCGTCCTGGTGGCGTGGGTGCTGGTGCGCTACAGCTTTCCCGGCAAACGGCTTTTTGACTCGCTGGTGGATCTCCCGTTTGCCCTGCCCACGGCGGTGGCCGGAATTGCCCTGACCACGATCTATGCGCCCAACGGGTGGCTCGGCCGTCCTCTGGCTTCGATCGGGATCAAGTCGGCGTACTCGCCGCTGGGAGTGGCGATTGCCCTTACCTTCATCGGACTTCCGTTCGTGGTCCGAAGTGTGCAACCCGTTCTCGAAGACATGGACAAAGAGCTCGAGGAGGCCGCAGCCAGCCTGGGGGCCAGCCGGTGGCAGACCTTTTCGCGCGTGGTGTTGCCCACAATTCTGCCCGCCGCGCTGGCTGGATTCGCCATGGCGTTTGCGCGCGCGATTGGAGAGTACGGCTCGGTGGTGTTCATCTCCGGCAATATGCCGATGCGCACTGAAATCACTCCCTTGCTGATCATGACCAAACTTGACCAGTTTGACTATGCGGGCGCAACTGCCATCGCCGTCGTCATGCTGGTGTTCTCGCTGATTTTGCTGCTGCCCATCAATCTCCTGCAGAAGTGGAGCAGCAGCCGTGAAGAGAAGACGACTGCACTGGTCGCCGAGGAGATTGTCTAGCGATGGCAACTACTCTTCCCCTCAGCACGCGAAACTTTTCGCCGGCCCGGCGAGTCGCAACCGCCGCGACCGGCGAGTCCGCCGCGGTTCGCTGGGTCCTGATCGGCCTGGCGGTTTCCTTCTTGACCCTGTTTATTTTCCTGCCTCTGGCGATTGTCTTTTCCCAGGCGTTCGCCAAAGGGATCGGCGTGTATTGGGCGAGCTTGCTTGAGCCCGATGCCCTCTCAGCGATTCGCCTTACCTTGCTCGCCGCGGGCATCGCCGTTCCCTTGAATCTTGTCTTTGGAGTGGCGGCGGCCTGGGCCATCGGCAAATTCGAGTTCTTCGGGAAGAGTCTGCTGATCACCCTGATCGATTTGCCATTCTCGGTGTCGCCGGTCGTGGCCGGATTAATCTACGTGCTGCTTTTCGGATTGCAAGGCGTGTTAGGGCCGTGGCTGTCACGGCACGATCTGCAAATCATATTTGCCGTGCCGGGAATCGTGCTGGCCACCATCTTCGTGACTTTTCCATTTGTGGCCCGCGAACTGATCCCCTTGCTGCAGGCGCAAGGGCAGGAGGAAGAGGAAGCGGCCCTGGCTCTCGGCGCCAGCGGCTGGCAGACTTTCTTCCGGGTGAGCCTGCCCAACATCAAATGGGGACTGCTCTATGGCGTGATTCTCTGCAACGCCCGCGCCATGGGCGAGTTCGGCGCGGTTTCGGTGGTCTCCGGACACATTCGCGGGCGCACCAATACCATGCCGCTGCACGTCGAAATTCTTTACAACGAATACCAATTCTCGGCCGCATTCGCGGTGGCCTCCGTGTTGGCCTTGCTGGCCCTGGCCACCTTGCTGGTTAAGACCGTCGTCGAATGGAGAGCGCGGCGGCAGCAGGCGGAGTCCGCCCGCTGGAATGGAGAAGAGCAAATCGCATGAGCATCGAAGCCAAAAATATCAGCAAGAAATTCGGGCAGTTTGCCGCACTCGACAACGTCAGCCTGAAGATTCCCTCGGGCGAGCTGGTGGCGCTGCTGGGCCCGTCCGGCTCCGGCAAGACCACGCTCTTGCGCATCATCGCCGGCCTGGAATTTGCCGACTCCGGAACCATCCTGTTTGATGGCGAAGACACCACCCACCGCACCGCGCGCGATCGCCGGGTGGGCTTCGTTTTCCAGCACTACGCTCTTTTCCGCCACATGACGGTGTTCGAGAACATTGCCTTTGGACTTCAGGTCCGCCCTCGGAATGTTCGTCCGTCGAAGGAACAAATCCACGACAAAGTGCACGAGTTGCTGCGGCTGATCCAGTTGAAGAATTTGGCCGGGCGCTATCCCTCACAACTTTCCGGAGGCCAGCGCCAGCGGGTCGCACTGGCCCGTGCCCTGGCGGTCGAGCCCAGCGTTCTGCTGCTCGACGAGCCCTTCGGCTCGCTGGATGCGAAGGTCCGTCTGGAACTGCGCCGCTGGCTGCGCCAGTTGCACGACGAAGTTCATATCACCAGCGTCTTTGTCACTCACGACCAGGAAGAGGCCCTGGAAGTTTCCGACCGGGTAGCGGTGATGAACGAAGGCCGCATCGAGCAGGTCGGCAGCCCGGACGAGGTTTACCATCACCCCAACACGCCCTTCGTTTACAACTTTCTCGGCAGCGTGAACCTGTTCCATGGCCGCATGGATGACGAAACCCCCGCCATCCAGGAAGCAGAAACAGGAGATCTCGTTTATGTGCGGCCGCACTTGCTGGAAATTCAGCGCCAGCCCAATGGCGGCAGTCACTTTCGCGCCACCATCAAACACATTAACTCGGCTGGCCCACTGGTAAAAGTTGAAGCGCTCAGCGAGTGGGGGGCGCCGGTCCAGGTCGAGATGTCTCAGGAAAAATTCCACGAACTTCAGCTGGCCAAGGAAGAAGCCGTCTTCATCATCCCCAAAGAGCTGAAGGTCTTCCACAAAGCTCTTTAGCTCGCAAAGCGCGTGGGGACAGCCGCCCTCGGCTGTCCGGTCGAGCGCAGCTCGACTACGGTAAGGCCGTGGAGAGTTGCGGAGCTGCGCTCCGCTGGACAGCCGGGGGCGGCTGTCCCCACGCACTTTGCGGTTCCCTCGCGTTACTTTTGTACTCTTTCCCCGCAACCTCGGTTATAGACACAATAAACGGGTAGTGTGCGCGCCCAGCCCCCGGCATTTCGGTGCGCAGCAGAGGCGTCAGTTTGAATCTCGTTGAGCTGACTCCTGCGTGCAACCGATTGCGACTCCACGTCATGAGCCAGGACCCATACACGGCCTACCGGACTATCGCGCGCCTCGGCGCTCTTCTGTTAGTGCTCCTGGGAAGCCTGGTGCTGCTGGGCTGGCTCTGGAATGTGGGATTCCTCACCACGGTTTTGCCCGGACGCATCACCATGAAGCCCAACACTGCCATCAGCTTCCTGTTGCTTGGCGTGGCCCTCTTCCTGTTGACGCGATCCAACCAGACTCGCAGCACCCAACTCTGGTGTGCCGCTTCCGCAGCGCTGGTTAGCCTGGTCGGATTGCTTTCCTTGTCCGAGTACGTGTTCCACGCTGATCTCGGCATCGACCAGTTGCTGTTCAAGGATGTCGCGCAATGGTCCTTTCCCGGCAGGATGGCCCACATTACAGCCTTCAACGTTTTCATTGCCGGATTGAGCGTCCTGCTGCTCGTCTTCTCTGAGAAGCGCGCAAAACTTTCCCAGACGCTGGCGGCGATCACCGGGCTGAGCGCCCTTTTCGCCATCGTCGGATACCTGTACGGAGTGCCCCTGCTGTACGGCTCTGTCGAGTACACCTCAATGGCGCTTCACACCGGGGTGGGATTCCTGGTCGGCTCTCTTTCGCTTTTGTTCTGCCGGCCGGACCTGGGTCTGATGGCGGTGCTCACCAACTCGTACCCTGGCGGCTGGCTGGCGCGCCGGCTGCTGCCGGTGACCGCGCTGGTTCCCGCGCTGCTCGGCGGCGCGTGCATCCATAGCTGTCTATTTTCAAGTGACGTGCGCCTGAACATCGCGTGCCTGGTGGTTGCCCAGATCGTGCTGTTCATGACACTGGTCTGGATTCTGGCTTTCGTGCTCAACCGCGCCGAGGCCGAAAAGGCGGTGGCCCAGGATGCTCTGGCCCGCTCCGAAAAACTACTGCAGCAATCCCAACGGATGGAAGCGATCGGCCTTCTTGCCGGCGGCGTGGCCCACGACTTCAATAACCTGCTCGCCGTGATCAACGGCTACAGCGATCTGCTGCTCGAGCGTGCCGATCTGCCCGACGCTG
>DATGYF010000402.1:0-2753 GCA_035298145.1 Terriglobales bacterium
TTCCAGCGGAACGGTTTCGGATCGACCCATTGGGGCTTGCCCTTCTCTCCCGCGTACTCGACCACAATACCCATCCCGTGATGGCGGTCATCATCAGACAGATCGCCCATGATCCAAATGCCAGGATGGTCCATCTCGACGATGGCGGAGACCCGTTCGGCCGTGCCCAGCCAAAGCCCTGGGACGCGCGTTGGCTTGGGAAGCACGTTTCCATCCAGGGCAACGACCATGAAGCTGTGTCCGGGCAGGGCGAGGCTGCGGATTTCCGTCGCGCTTCCGTTCAGCACGTGGAATAGCACGCGCTCACCCTGCTTTACGCGTATGGGCTCGCCATGGCCCAGCATCCGCCCGTTGATGGTGAAGGAACCGTAGCCAACCTCGAGGCCGTGAGGATCGCCCCTCGCAAGAGAGGCTTTCATCGCGCGCTCGCCTCTATCCTTGAGGGAAGTCTCCAGCGTCGCCGGGGACAGAAAATCCATTGCCATATCGCCGCCGCGGCTGTAAGTGGGCTCGAATTCCTTCAAGGTCAGAAAGACTTCGCGATCGTAATCTCCCGGATGGCCCTTCGGCTCGATGTAGACCGGTCCGACGAGGCCGCTGTATTGCCCTGCGCTCAGGTCCGCCCGGGCGTGGACGTGGGTGTGATAGAAGCGAAATCCTGAAGGGTTGGGAACAAACGAAATGCGGCGGCTGCCGTGCGGAGCGATAAAAGGCGTGCCTTCTTCCGCGGCTCCATCCACATCAGTGGAAAGGAATTGGCCGTGCCAGTGCAACTGTTCAGGACGGTCAGTTTGATTGTGAATGTCGATAGTCACTGGCTGGCCCTCTTTCAGGCGCAGCAGCGGGCCGGGAAATTGGCCGTTGTAGGTGGTTGTGGAGATGATGCGATGGGGAGCGAGTTCGATGGGCTTGACTGCGATGGTGAGCGTGTAGTTCGGAGAAGTCGCTTTCTGAGACACGGCCTCCTGCGGCCGCGTCGAAGCCGACCGGCCAAAAAGGGCAACAGGAGGGAGCAGCAGAGTGCCCGCGATCGACCCTGCCGCCTGCAGGAAATTTCGACGCGAGAGGGACGAGCCTGCCATGTGTGTTTGGTCAGCGCGAAACAAATGCCCTCTCGCGAGGACGTTCGAGAGAGTACGCCTACTTCCCCGTGTAGCTGATCCTCCAGATGCAATCGCCGCCGTCGTCGGTGACCAGGAGCGATCCATCCGGAGCCACCGTGACGGAGACCGGACGTCCCCACACATGCTCATTGTCAACGACGAATCCGGTCATGAAGTCCTGATATTCGCCACTGGCGTGCCCGGTCTGATGTAGAGGGACGCGAATCAACTCGTAGCCCACGCGCACTGCCCGGTTCCACGAGCCATGTTCGGCGCCGAAGAGGTCTCCTTGATATTCGGCAGGAAATTGTTTGCCATCGTAAAAAGTAATCCCTAGCGATGCGTTGTGCGGGTTCAGCAGCACGTCGGGGACGATGGCCTTGTCCTTAAGTTCAGGGCGCTTGCCTTTGTGCCGGGGGTCCTGATGGCTGCCCATGTACCACCACGGCCAGCCGTAGAAGCCGCCCTCCTGCACATGCGTGATGTAGTCGGGAACCAGATTGTCGCCCAATCCGTCGCGTTCGTTCACGGAACACCACAACTCGCCGGTTTTCGGATTCGTCGCCAGCCCCACGCAGTTACGAATTCCGTAAGCGAAAACCTTCATGCCCGAGCCGTCAGGCTTGAACTCCAGAACATCGGCGCGGTTCTTTTCTGCCGGGGTGACGTCCGGGTCGTCAATATTGGAGGCAGAGCCCACGGAGACGAACATTTTCTTGCCGTCGGGCGAGAATTGAATGTCACGTGTGGAGTGCCCACCGCCTGCCGGCAAGTCTGCAATGTGCTGCGCCGGACCACGCGCCTGTACATCGCCATTCTCATAGGGGAAGCGCACTACCGAGTCGGTGTTGCCGATATAGACCCACTCCGGTTTCGGGCCCGGGGGGTAGAAGTTGATGCCGAACGGCTCGTTCAGGCCGCTGGCGAACATCGACACCTGCTCGGGCTTGCCCTTGCTGGTGATCCCGCGGAATACCCTGACGTCGCCGGCTTTGGTCTCGGCCACGAAAATGTCGCCGTTGGGTGCGGTGCGAATGATCCGCGGATTATCGAGCCCGCTCGCGTATTGCTCTACTTTGAAGCCGGCCGGGACCTGCGGCCACGCACCCTCCGGACGCGCCACAACTTTGGGGCTATTGCCGGCTGACGAAGTCGCGAATGGGGCGGGCAAATCCTTGACAGTAATTTTGCGAATTTCTCCTGGCTTCTCATAGCGGAAGTCGGTGAAGGGCGGCGTCGGAGGAGGAGCGTTCAATTTCACGGCGGCCATCGGCGCCGCGGGCGCGCTGCTGGCCTGTGCACTCCGCGGTTGCCCTAGCGTTTGCACGTAGCTCACAATCTGCCAACGTTGCGCCTTGGGCAAAGCGGCCCAAGACGGCATGCCATTGTTCACGTCGCCCTTGGTGATAAACCAGAAAATCTCGCCGGGCGTTACTTCCTTGATCTTTTCCGCTTTCAGGGCAGGAATATTTCCCGAGCCTTCGCCATTCTCGCCGTGGCAGCGGGCGCAACGCAGATGAAACAAGGCTTTGGCGTGGGGCGTGGGCTGGCCTTCGTAAGGGTTCTTAAGCGCCTTGGCTGATTCCGGGGCGTTATGGAAATTCGAGCTCTGGGCCGGAGCTTGGGAAACCAGCAATACGCCGGCAATGA
>DATGYF010000403.1:0-3936 GCA_035298145.1 Terriglobales bacterium
CCTTTCGACAGAATCCTGGTGGCACAGGCGACGGTCGAAGGCATCACGCTGCTGACCATCGATTCCCTGGTGTCGCAGTACCCGGGTCCTATCAGGACAGTGTAGAAATCCGCGCTATCATTGCCCTGAAGTATTCATGTAGACCTGTTCTAATACCCTGATGGCGAAGTATGTGTGCCGCGGAAACCTTTAAAGGCGGCAGCCAGGAGTGACCTGATGACCCCGGACGATTTCACCACCCAGCCTGAATCCTGGCCCGCTTTGCCGCTCGAAGCCTGGCAGGACACTTACGCCACGCTGCACATGTGGACCCAGATTGTAGGCAAGGTCCGTCTGGCGCAGAGCCCGCTGGTCAATCATTGGTGGGAGGTGCCGCTTTACATCAGCGCGCGCGGGCTCACCACTTCCGCCATCCCCTACCAGCGCGGCATCTTTGAAGTGGAATTCGATTTTCTCCGGCACAACCTCGTCATCCAGACTAGTGAAGGGCGCGACAAGACCATTCCTGTGGCGCCGCGCTCCGTGGCTGATTTCTACAAGGAGTTCATGGCGGCGCTGGCCGGGCTCGGCATCGAGGTTAAAATCTGGCACATGCCGGTCGAAATTCCCAACCCGGTCGCTTTTGATCTCGACACTCAGCATGCGTCCTATGATCCCGAATACGTGACCCGGTTCTGGCGCATCCTGCTGGTGGTGGACAGCATTTTCCGGGAATTCCGTTCGCGCTTTATTGGCAAGAACAGCCCTGTGCATTTCTTCTGGGGAAGTTTCGATCTGGCAGTGACTCGCTTTTCAGGACGGCGCGCTCCCGAGCGCGAAGGCGCCGACCCGATCACGCGCGAGGCCTACTCGCATGAGGTAATCAGCGCCGGATTCTGGCCCGGTGGTGGCGAGATCAAAGGGCCAGCCTTCTATGCCTACGCCGCCCCTGAACCAGCCGGTTATGGTCAGAGCCCGGTGCGTCCGGCGAAGGCGTTTTATCATCCCCAGATGAAAGAATTCTTCCTGATGTACGACGACGTTCGTACGGCCGTTTCACCCCGAACTGACGTGCTCGAATTTCTGCAAAGCACTTATGAAGCTGGCGCCAGGCTGGCGAAATGGGACCGAGCGGAGCTGGAAAGAGCGGGCTGAGCCTACCTTCGTACGAAGATAAAACCATAAAAACCCTTCCAGATCATTAGCTTAGCCCTTGATTAAGACGGTCGTCCAAGGCCTTGAGCAACATCTGGTTGGCCTTCCGTTACCTGTCCAAGGTTACTGCTGGGTCCTATCATCAAACGTCCCTTATTCGACTATGGCGACTCCGACTCTCGATCCCAAGACCAGCGACACGGTCCAGGCACTGGTGCAACTTCTCCGTTCGCGCTCCTCGGAGGAGATACGGCAGCGCATGTACGACAATCCCCCGGGAAGTCCGTGGTGGGCGGCGTGCAAGACCGAGCTTGACCTGCGCAACAGCGAACGGGCGGCGACCGCTCTGGTCGATACCTCGCGCATATTAGACAAAATGCGCAGCGCCACCGATCACCTCGACGAACTCACCGACAAACTGCTGCAGGCAACCACCGACATGGCCGAGGTAGTGAAGAGCGTGCGCGAATCCGGCCGGCGGATGGAGATTGCAACCTACGTGATCGTGGGATTGACCATCGTGCAGCTGTTCTATATAGCCTTCCAGTTCTCCACCAGGCACTAGAAATGTAGGCGCGAGCGTCCCGCTCGTGCAGGGATTCAGGAACGGCACTTTTTCGTGGTGCAGTCTTTGCCGTATGCCCCAGCCTCCGTTACCATAGCCCGCGTGGCCAACTACATAGGGGCAATCGATCAGGGCACGACCAGTACGCGCTTCTGTGTGTTTGACGCCGCCGGCAAGACAGTAGCGGCGGCGCAAAAGGAGCACGAGCAGATTTATCCGCAGCCGGGGTGGGTAGAGCACGATCCCGCGGAAATCTGGCAGTCCACGCAGGATGTGATTGCGCAGGCGCTGGAGCGGGGCAAGCTTCGCGCCGCCGACCTGGCCGCGATCGGGATCACTAACCAGCGTGAGACTACCGTGCTGTGGGAGCGGAAGACCGGCAAGCCCGTGGCCAACGCCCTGGTCTGGCAGGACACTCGAGTAGATGACTACGTTGCGGAGTTTTCGCGTGAAGGTGGAGCTGACCGTTTTCGGGCCAAGACTGGCTTGCCGCTCAGCACCTACTTCAGCGGCCTGAAAATCCGCTGGCTGCTCGAGCATGTGCCCGGCGTCCGGAAAAAAGCGGAAGCCGGCGAGGTAATTTTCGGCAACATCGATTCCTTTCTCACCTGGCACCTTACCGGCGGCCCCAACGGTGGGCTTCACATCACCGACGTCACCAACGCCAGCCGCACTCAGCTGATGGACCTCGATACGCTTTCCTGGGACGAAGACTTGCTGGACGCGTTCGGCGTTCTCGCGGCTATGTTGCCGCGAATTTGCTCCAGCGGCGAAGCCTACGGAACGGTCAAAGCCGGCGCTGCCACGGGAGTTGCGATCGCCGGAATCCTGGGCGACCAGCAGGCTGCGCTGGTTGGCCAGACCTGCTTCAAATCGGGCGAAGCCAAGAATACGTACGGCACTGGTTGTTTCCTGCTGATGAATACCGGGGAGCGTGCCGTGCGCTCCACCTGCGGCCTGCTCACCACCGTCGCCTACAAGTTCGGCAAAGAGCCGGCACGATACGCGCTTGAGGGCAGCATCGCCATGACCGGAGCACTGGTGCAATGGGTGCGCGACAATCTGGGACTAATCGGAAGCAGCCCCGAGATCGAAACTCTGGCCCGCACGGTGGAAGACAACGGCGGCGTTTATTTTGTGCCGGCGTTCTCCGGTCTCTACGCGCCGTATTGGAAACACAATGCCCGCGGCGTGATCGCCGGCCTGACCCGTTACGTAAACAAGGGACACCTGGCGCGCGCCGTGCTCGAGGCGACCGCCTTCCAGACCCGCGAAGTGGTCGAAGCTATGGAGCAAGATTCCGGTATTGCCCTCGATGTCCTGCGGGTGGACGGCGGCATGGTGGACAATGGTCTGCTGATGCAGTTTCAGGCCGACATCCTGAACCGCCCCGTCGTGAAGCCCCTGATCAAAGAAACGACCTCTCTGGGCGCAGCCTACGCCGCCGGCCTGGCGGTGGGTTTCTACAAGAACACAGACGACCTGCGGGCGCGCTGGTCAGTGGGCCAAACCTGGAATCCGAGTTTGGAAGAGCCGAAGCGCGCGGAGATGTACCGGCTGTGGAAGAAAGCAGTGACGCGATCGTTTGATTGGACGGAGTAGATTCCGGATAAAGGCTTCAACCACGGAGGACACAGAGATACACAGAGAAATACCGGTTTTGCTTTCCTCTGTGCATCTCTGTGTCCTCCGTGGTTAAGCCCTAGCTCTCCTCGCCCACCTTGAGCACCGCCAAAAACGCTTCCTGGGGAATATCCACGCGCCCGATGCGCTTCATACGGCGCTTGCCTTCCTTTTGCTTCTCCAGTAGCTTGCGCTTGCGCGAGATGTCGCCGCCGTAACACTTGGCGATCACGTTCTTGCGGATGGCCGACACCGTCTCGCGAGCAATGATTTTCGACCCGATCGAGGCCTGGATCGCGACCTCGAACATTTGCCGGGGAATCAGTTGCCGCATTTTGGAAACCAGCAGCTTTCCGCGTTCGTAGGCAAAATCGCGGTGCACAATGATGGAGAGCGCGTCCACTGCTTCGCCCGCCACCAGGATGTCCAGTTTCACCATGGGCGATTCCCAGTAGTCCGCCAAGTGATAGTCCAGGGACGCATAGCCGCGGGACACCGACTTCAGCCGGTCATAGAAATCGAGCACAATTTCGTTCAAAGGAAGCTCGTAGTGCAGCATCACGCGCGACGAGCTCACGTATTCAAACGTCTTCTGCTTGCCGCGCTTGTCCTCC
>DATGYF010000404.1:0-1830 GCA_035298145.1 Terriglobales bacterium
CGAATCCTGATCCTCCGTCACCAGAGGGTCATTCTCGATAGCGACCTCGCTGAACTCTACGGTGTCACCGTCAAGCGCTTGAACCAGCAGGTCAATCGCAACCAGGAACGCTTTCCCGCTGATTTCATGTTTCGACTAAGCGCCAAAGAGGATGAAATCTTGAGGTTGCAAATTGCAACCTCAAGTAAGAGGCACGGTGGACGCCGTTATCCACCCTACGCCTTCACCGAGCACGGCGCGATCATGGCCGCCACTGTGCTCAATTCCGAACGGGCCGTCGAGATGAGCGTTTTCGTGGTCCGTGCTTTTGTGCGCATGCGCGAGATGCTGGCCAAAAACCGCCTGCTCGCCGCCAAAATCGACGAACTGGACCGCCGCCTGGAAACCCATGACGCCTCGATTCAGGACATCATCGAAGCCATTAAGGAGCTCATGGTTCCCGAGGGACCGTCGAAGCGCAAGATCGGCTTTCAGCTTCCCCCAGGCAAAGCCTGATGTAACAGCTCTCGCGGGCGAGTCGCCCGCGAGCACATAGTTATTTGCGGCGCTGGCGATAGAGAGTGCCATCCACCTGTTTTGCCATGGCTTCGACGTCAAGTGCGACCTCCAAAAACTCCGCAACCGTCTCCGCCGTCTGCTTCGGTTCGTGTAAGACAGTGTGATATTGCACTCGATTCACTCTCACGTGAGCTTTGCCGTTGAGCCAGGCGTAAACGTCGGACAGGTGGTCCTGGAACGCTCGTGTTACCACGGAATTGTCTTCCCCGGGATTGAAATTCCCTCGCCGGCGCAGCATCTCGTCCTGCGACGCCATCACTTCGGGCAAAGGCCGCTGCATGAAGATGACCCGGTACTCATGCTGCGGTGGAATAGAGAGCAGGAGCTGGGAGATCACCTTCACGGCTTTACCTTCGGCTTCGGCAATACAGGCCGGGTCTTTGGGCAACTGCTTGATGCGTTCCCATTCCAGGTAGCCGCGCGGGTTATCAACGTCAGCCCGGCGTTCTCCGTCGGAGAGGACAGGCATGCCTCCCGCAGCCAGCATCTGCATCATGAGCGAAGTGCCGGAACGGGGCAAACCGGAAACGATGGTGATCATGAGTCCCTTTCGTGAAGTCTCAATAGTAAACGGTGAGAGGTTGGTGTGGCGCGGGCGCCCTCGCCCGCGTGTTCGGGAGCCGGGAAAAACCAGAACGCAATCGTGCTAGACTGGCGGCCTTGCCCCCATTGACTCGAAGACGCTTTTTGCAACGATGCGCGACCACGACGGCCGGAGCGTGGCTGGCCCCGGCCCTAGCTCGTGCCGCTTCCGCTCCCAACCTGCAGTTTCCTTCGCAGCCACGCGAGCGTATCGCCATTGCCTCCTACCCCTTCCGCGAGTTCATCGCGGGCAAGGAGAGCAAATCCGCGAAGCCCATGGACCTGAAAGACTTCGCCGCCCACGTAATCGAGAAGTTCCAGGTCAATAAGATCGAACCCTGGACTGGACACTTTCCTTCGACCGATCCAAAGTATCTGGCGGAATTTCGCGCCTCCGTGGAAAAAGCCGGTGCAGCCGTGGTGAACATCGCGGTGGACGGCAACCACAGCCCTTATGCGGCTGATCGCGCCGAGCGCGAGCAGGCCATCGCGTTCAGCAAGAAGTGGGTGGACAACGCTGCCGCCCTCGGCTCGCCCAGCATTCGCACGAACCTTTCTCGCGCGAAAGACTCCCAACCGGACCTCGATCGCACCGCGGAAAGCCTGGCGCGAGTGGCTGAGTATGCCTCGACGAAGAGTATTGTCGTCACGCTCGAGAACGACAATCCAGTGAGCGAAGACCCGTTCTTC
>DATGYF010000405.1:0-2392 GCA_035298145.1 Terriglobales bacterium
TTGATGCCGGACTGGATGGTCAGCACGGCCGGCAACGGCATGTCCACAAACTGAAAGTATCCGGCTTCGAGCTCGCGCTTGACCCGGATGCCGGCTTCTGTCTTTTCGATCTGCATGATGATGGTGGCGTGCGGCCAACCCAGCAACTCGGCCAGCACGACGCCGGTTTGAGCGTATCCGTAATCGTCGGACTGGAGGCCGGTGAAGATGAGGTCGAATTTTTCTTCTTTAATGGCGGCCGCAAAGGCCCGGGCGGTGTTGGCCGCATCCAGGCCGACAAAGGCGTTGTCTTCAAGGTGGATGGCGCGGTCCGCGCCCTTGGCCAGGGCCTCGCGCAAGACCTGCTGGGCGCGCGCCGGACCGGCTGTGATCACGACTACTTCCCCGCTGTGCTTTTCTTTCTGGCGCAGGGCTTCTTCCAGGGCGAACGCGTCCGGCTCATTCACTTCGTAGGACACGTCTTCACGGATCCAGGTGCCGGACTCGTTGAGTTTAAGTGGCGCATCTTTCTGCGGCACCTGTTTCATGCAGACCAGTATCTTCAAAGACAAGCTCCTTCCCTGCCAGGCTCACGGCATGGGAGCCAAACGGTTAAGTATAAACGAGAGTCGCGAATCGCCGTAACGTACGCGCTTCGCTGCGCGATGCGTCGCGAAGTATAATCTTTGCCGAGGAGGAACATAAATGCGCACACTTGGTTGGTTCAGTCTGGCCTTCACGCTGTTCTTCTCTTGCCTCGCTGTCGTACCCGCAGTGGCCCAGGAAGATTCATGGCAGGGACCGGAGAAGGGCCCACAGCTTAAGGCGCACCTGGTTGACAAGGAAAAGAATGCCGCCCGCAGGATCGCTGTAGTGGAAGTTGACGTGCGGAACGTTACACTGACCGATCCCATCGCTTATCGTGATGGCGGCTCCGGAATGGGACATCTGCAGTACCGGGTGGATAACGGCCCTTACATCCTGCCCATGGCCAATCACCTGGCTTTTGAAGGGCTAGCCCCGGGGAAGCACACCATCGAAGTGTCGGTGGCCGACGGCGCCTTCCGTCCCATGGGGGCGCAGGTAGCGCTGGAATTAGTGATTCCCTGAAGCAGACAGGTCATTCGGTGAAGACCACCGACTGCACGCCGGAAATCTCAAAGCGTTTACGGCAGCGCACATTCTTGCATGCCATCAGATCGTCTTTGCGCAGCATGTAAGAGCGGGCCTTGGCGAAGCGGGCGCGATCACGCTCGTCGGCGCGTCCCGACAATTGTCTCTTCTTGGTGCGCACAATCCAGGTGACTTCGTACTCCGCAGGTTGATGGCAATGCGGACAATTCAGCGTGGCCATCTTTTTTTCCGGCCGTTCATCGAAAAATTCGCGCTCTTCCATGGTTAATTCATTCTCTCTTGCTAATTATTGCAGCTTTGCCGCATTCAAGCTATGGCAAGATGGGTGGGATGGCGAAGAAGAAGCGCAAGCCGAAGAAGTTCAGCGCGGTCGATCAGGTGAAAGCCATGGCCAGGGCGCAGATCGGCGCGCCTCCCGCTGGACGCGTGGTGCCGGATCGCAGAGACAAGAAGACGGCCAAACATAAACCGACGCTGGGAAAAATGCTGGAGCCGGAATGAAACTTACGGCGGCGGTAATGGCAACTTGCTCTGGATACCCTGACCTTCGACAACCGTATAGATAAAGTCTGCCGGCACATCGCGCAGCACTTCGAGCTTGCCGCTGGGCCACCTGATTTCTACTTCGTTCATGTTGGCTTCCGCTCCCAGGCCAAAGTGCAGGCGCGGATCGTTCTGTGAGATGTAGCTGCCTCCGGCGCGGACTTCGCTGAACTCCACCAGCTTGCCTGCTTTCACCGTCACCCGCGCTCCGATCGCAGCCCGGTTGCTCTTGGTTCCTGCGAGTTTGAACAAGGCACGATGATTGTGGTTTCCGCCCTGGTTCAACAGCAGCGTGGGGAGCGCTCCTACATTCACCAGCACGACGTCGATATTCCCGTCATTGTTGATGTCGCCAAATGCAGCTCCCCGCCGGCTTTCCGGAGGAATTCCACCCAGCGCGCCGGAGACATCCTGAAAAGTGCCGTCGCGATGGTTGCGGAAGAGTTGAATCGGCTCGCGATAGGTCAGCCCGCCCGGGATGGAATCCACCTGGGGATACACATGACCGTTGGCGATGAAAATATCCAGCCACCCGTCGTTGTCCATGTCAAAGAAAGCAGTGCCCCATCCCACCTTGAGGAAAGTTGGTTGCGCGAGCTTGGCGGGATAGCTTACGTCAGAAAAACCGTCCGCCCCTAGGTTGCGGTACAAAGTGTCGGGCTGCTCGTGGAAGTTGGTTACAAACATGGACAGCCGGCCCTGGTGCAGATAGTCGCCCCAGTCCACACCCATGGAA
>DATGYF010000406.1:0-7448 GCA_035298145.1 Terriglobales bacterium
TCACAGTCCACTGTCCTCTCTTCTTTATAGAGGAGCGCAGTCATGGAAAACACTTCATACCGAGCCATAGCAATTGTTGGGGCGGGAGCTATCCTGCCCGATGCACCGAACGTCCCGGCTTTCTGGGAAAACGTGAAGAATAGCCGTTACAGCATCACCGAAGTCAATCCCGACCGTTGGGACCCGGCGCTGTATTTCGACTCCGACCACAGCGCGCCAGACAAGACCTATTCCAAGATCGGTGGCTGGGTGCGCGACTACCCATGGGACCCAATGAAATGGCACCTGCCCATCCCTCCCAAAGTGGCCGACTCCATGGATGGGTCGCAAAAATGGGCGATCGCCTGTACCCGCGAGGCCCTGGAAGATTACGGTTATCCCAAACGTCCGCTGGACCTGGATCGGACCGCGGTGATCCTGGGCAACGCCTTGGGCGGGGAAAAGCACTATCTCACCGCGTTGCGGGTGTTTTTTCCTGAATACGCACATGAGTTGGCCGAAAGCGCCAGCTTCGCCACATTGCCGGAAGCGCTTCGGCGCGACATCACCCGCGAATTGCGCGAGGGGATCGGCAAGCATCTGCCCCCGATTACCGAAGACAGCATGCCCGGCGAACTGGCCAATTGTATTGCCGGCCGGGTGGCGAATATCTACAACTTTCATGGCCCGAACTACGTTTGCGATGCGGCGTGCGCCTCGGCGATGGCTGCGATTAGCGCCGCTGCCGAGGGATTGATTCATAACGACTATGACCTGGCAGTCAGCGGCGGTATCGATCGCAACATGGGCGTCACAAGTTTTGTGAAGTTCTGCAAGATTGGTGCGCTTTCCGCGACCGGAACTCGTCCCTACGCCGAGGGAGCGGATGGTTTCGTGATGGGCGAAGGCGCAGCGATCTTCTTGCTAAAGCGCCTGGCCGACGCCGAGCGCGATGGAGACAAGATCTATGCCGTGCTGCGCGGTATGGGCGGATCCAGCGATGGCAAGGGAAAGGGCATCACCGCGCCCAATCCGATTGGCCAGAAATTCGCCATTGAACGCGCCTGGAAGAATGCCGGAATACCACTCGCTACCGCTACTTATATTGAAGGTCACGGCACCTCCACTCGAGTCGGTGATGTGGTGGAAGTCGAGAGTATGGCTGACGCCCTGGGCAGTTTTCATCTGCCTGCTCACTCGGTGGCACTGGGTTCCGTCAAGTCGAACTTCGGCCATCTCAAAGGGGCGGCTGGGGCCGCGGGGCTCTTGAAGACCGTACTGGCGCTTCGGGACAAGGTGCTGCCGCCGAGCCTGCATTGCGGGCATCCCAGCCCGGACATCGATTTCGCCCACTCTCCGCTCTACGTCAACACCGAGTTGAAGCCGTGGACGGTTCCGCAAGATGGCGTACGGCGGGCCGGATTGAGCGCGTTTGGTTTCGGCGGCACCAACTTCCATGCCGTCCTCGAAGAATACATTCCCCACAGATTGAACGGAAACGGCAAGCGATCGGTGGCGGTAAGTGAAATCCCACCGAAGACAGAGACTGAGACAATGACGACGACAACGACGAAGACGAATGGGGATGCTGCCGTAAGTTCCCCGGCCGGGTTCACGGCGAAGGCGCCACTGCGCGGCGCCTTGCTCATCGGCGCTCTTTCGGAAGCTGCGCTGGCAGAGCGTTTGCGAGCGGTAGAGAAAGAGGCGAAGGCGGGACACGCACCTGCTCCCGCCGCGCCGGCTGAGTCGGACCTGCGCGCGCCTGAACGCCTGGCCATCGATTACGCCAATGCCGCCGAACTGGCGGAGAAAGCAGCCAACGCTCTTAAAGCGCTTGCGGCAAATCAACCGGCAGTGTGGAAGGCTCTGCGCGCGCAAGGCATCTTCCGTGGTCATGGCCCCGCGCCCAAGATTGCGTTCCTGTATCCAGGCCAGGGCTCTCAATATGTGAATATGCTCAAATCGTTGCGCGCGGCTGAGCCGATTGTGGCCGAGACTTTTGCGGAAGCCGATCGCGTGATGACGCCCCTGCTGGGCAAGCCGCTTAGCGAATACATTTTCGTAGATAAAGCTGACAGCGACGCGGTCGCTAAGGCCGAAGACGATCTGCGCCAGACCGCGATCACTCAACCGGCCGTGTTGGCGGTTGACCTGGCGCTGACGCGGCTCCTGGCCGCTTACGGCATCGAACCCGACTTCACCATGGGGCACAGCCTCGGCGAATACGGGGCGCTGGTTGCGGCCGGCGGGCTTCCCTTCGCCGACGCATTGGAAGCAGTTAGCGCCCGCGGGCGCGAGATGACCCGTTTTGCGCCGGAAGACAAGGGCCGTATGGCCGCGGTGTTTGCTCCGATAAACGAAATTGAGCGCATCCTGAAGACCGTGACCGGGTACGTGGTGATCGCCAACGTCAACAGCAATCATCAGGCGGTCATCGGTGGCGCCAGCAAACCCGTCGAGCAGGCCATGGAAGCTTTCCAGAAAGCGGGCTATGACGTGTCGCCGTTATCGGTCAGCCATGCTTTCCACACCACGATTGTGGCGTCGGCCAGCGAGCCGCTGCGGCGAGTGCTGGCGCGCTTGCATCTGCAATCCCCACGCCTGCCGGTCGTGGCCAACACCAACGGCGAGTTTTATCCAGCCGGGCCGGATGTAGTGCCGCAAATGCTGGACATTCTTGCCCAGCAAGTGGCCGCTCCTGTGCAATTCATTAAAGGTCTCCGCACCCTCTATCAGGCGGGTGCGCGCATGTTTGTGGAAGTTGGGCCGAAGAAAGCGCTCCAAGGATTTGCCGAGGACGTGCTTGGTGACGGTGGCGACGTCATCTCACTGTTCACCAATCACCCGAAGGTCGGTGATATCGTCTCGTTCAATCAGGCCCTGTGCGGCCTTTACGCGGCAGGATTGGGCCGCTCCGCTGCGGAAACTCTGCCTGCATCCACGGCAGTATCCGTTCCTGCGGTTTCCCCGCGGTTGGAAACAGCGAAACCGGTTTCATCGGCGGCAGCGGACCGCATGTCTGCACCAACCCAGCCGCTTAACGGAGATCACTACACTGAGCTGGGGCGCTTGTTCGCTGATGTCCTCGAGCGCGGTTACGAGATTTACCACGGCCAGAAGCCCGCTCCCTCCGCCCAGCCGGTGGCTATCACCGGAGCGGCTCTGGGCTTGCCTGGAACCGATCATGTTTTCGATGATGCGAACATTGGCCGCATCCTGCGAGGAGATCAGTTTATCGATTCCATCCCGGCGCGCCTGCGCCGCGACATGCTCGACAAACACATCACACGCCTGGTGAAAAGCGACAGCGGCGGAAGATTCGAGACCATAAGTGATGTAGCGGACGTTATCAAGCTGGCAGGCCGCGGTGGCGCATTCGATCTGGAAAGCGAATTCGGCATTTCCGCGGATCGCAAGGCTGCGCTCGACCGGGTTACTCAGTTGGCGATCGCCGTGGGGCTCGACGCATTGCGCGACGCCGGCATCCCGCTGGTTCTGCGTTATAAGACAACCACCAGAGGCACCCAGCTGCCGGACCGCTGGGTTCTGCCCGACACGCTGCGCGACGATACGGGCGTGATTTTTGCATCGGCTTTCCCGGGCCTGGATTCCTTCGCGGATGAGACGTCGCGCTATCACGCGGACCGCGCTCGCCGCGAGCAATTAGCCACGCTGGAGAGCTTGCAAACTCGGGCGGCAGAAACCAATGGCCATTCCATCCTGGGACAGGAGATTGACCAGCGCGCTGCAGAGCTACGCGCCGCCATCGAGAAAGAGCCTTATGTATTCGACCGGCGTTATCTGTTCAGGGTGTTGCCGATGGGGCACTCCCAGTTTGCTGAATTCATTGGTGCCCGTGGGCCGAACACGGCGATCAATGCCGCTTGCGCGAGTACCACCCAAGGAGTGGCCCTGGCCGAGGACTGGATCCGGGCGGGGCGGTGCCGCCGCGTGATCGTGGTCTCAGCCGACGACATCACGACGGACAATCTAATCGGTTGGATGGGTGCCGGCTTTCTGGCCAGCGGAGCCGCAGCCACGGACGAAGTGGTTGAAGAGGCTGCTACCCCCTTTGACCGCCGCCGGCACGGCATGATCATCGGCATGGGCGCCGCGGGACTTGTGGTCGAGAGCGCCGAGGCGGCACGCGAACGGGGCATCCAGCCCATTTGCGAAGTATTGAGCGCGGTGACTGCCAACAGCGCTTTTCATGGCACTCGCCTTGATGTGCAGCACATCAGCCAGATCATGGAAGGCCTGGTGGCCAAGGCCGAAGCGCACAGCGGCATTCAACGGCGCCAGATCGCGCCGCGGATGGTCTTTGTTTCCCACGAAACCTACACACCCGCACGCGGCGGCAGCGCGGCCGCGGAGATTCACGCTCTGCGTCACGTGTTCGGCGACACCGCCGATCAGATTGTGATCGCCAACACAAAAGGCTTTACCGGTCATGCCATGGGAGCGGGCGTCGAGGATGTCGTGGCAGTGAAGGCGCTGGAAACGGGAATGGTACCGCCTGTGGCCAACTTCAAGGAGGTGGACCCTGACCTGGGTGCGTTGAACTTGTCAAAAGGCGGGGTATATCCCGTCGAGTACGCATTGCGCCTGGGAGCCGGGTTCGGTTCGCAGATCGCCATGACCCTGTTGCACTGGGTGACGACCAGGGACGGGGTTCATCGGAGCCCGAATGCTCTTGGTTATGCCTACCGAATTGCCGACACTGAGGCGTGGAAGGCATGGCTTAGCAATATCGCCGGCCATTCGTCCGCAGATCTGGAAGTGGTCTGCCGCACTCTGCGGGTACGCGATCAAGGGTCCGCAGCGCGGGTTGCAGAGACCGCTCAGGGATCCCGAACGTTGCCAGTGCCAGCGCCCGTGTCAGCGCCCGTGTCATTGCCTGCACACCAGGCACCCCCTCCGGTCGTGAGAACAGCAGCGGAGCCGGTAGCCATTGCTCCCGAGCCAAGAGTGAAAGCGCAAGCCGCCGCGCCTGTGCCTGCGACAGCATCCGCGCCGCCCAGACCGCCAATATCCAGGGTCGAAGGCGATCCAGTGAAAGAGCGCATTCTGGCGTTGGCGGTGGAGAAGACCGGCTATCCCCAGGATATGCTGGATCTCGATCTCGACCTCGAAGCGGATCTCGGGGTTGACACCGTGAAGCAGGCGGAGATGTTTGCGGCCATTCGTGAGATCTACAACATTCCTCGCGACGAAAACCGCAAGCTGCGTGACTACCCAACCCTGGCGCACGTCATTCGCTTCGTGTATGAGAAGCGCCCCGATCTGGTCAGTGCGGCCCCGCCCGCAGCCGTATCAATGGCAAAGGATGAAGTCAAAGTCGCTGCATCCGCATCTGCTGCCGTTCCCGAGAAAAGCAACGCCTGCGACGCGGTGAAAGAACGCATTCTTGCTCTAGCTGTAGAGAAGACCGGCTATCCGCGAGACATGCTGGACCTGGATCTCGATCTCGAGGCGGACCTCGGGGTTGACACGGTGAAGCAGGCGGAAATGTTTGCGGCCATTCGTGAGATGTACAGCATTCCTCGCGACGAGAACCGCAAGCTCCGTGACTACCCAACCTTGGCGCACGTCATCCGCTTCGTGTATGAGAAGCGCCCCGATTTAGCCAGTGCGGTCCCGCCCGCAGCCGTATCAACGGCAAAGGAAGAAGTCCAAGGGGCTACATCCGCATGTGCTGCCGTTCCGGAGAAAAGCAACGCCGGCGACGCGGTGAAAGAACGCATTCTTGCTCTAGCGGTAGAGAAGACTGGCTACCCGAAGGACATGCTGGACCTGGATCTCGACCTCGAAGCGGATCTCGGGGTTGACACTGTGAAGCAGGCGGAGATGTTTGCAGCCATTCGCGAAATCTATAACATTCCGCGCGACGAGAACCGGAAACTCCGCGATTATCCCACGCTGGCGCATGTAATCCGCTTCGTGTATGAGAAGCGGCCCGATTTGGCCAGCGTTGCCGCGCCCGCAGCGGCACCAAACGTAAAGGAAGAAGTCAAAGTTGCTACATCAACATCTGACGCAGTTCCGGAAAAGAGCGACTCCGACGATCCCGTGAAAGAAAGACTGCTTGCGTTAGCCGTGGAGAAGACCGGCTATCCGAAGGATATGCTGGATCTGGATCTCGATCTTGAAGCGGATCTCGGGGTCGATACCGTGAAGCAGGCGGAGCTGTTTGCGTCCATCCGGGAGATCTACAACATTCCCCGCGACGAGAACCGCAAGCTGCGCGATTACCCAACATTGGCGCATGTCATCCGTTTTGTGTATGAGAAGCGCCCTGACCTGGCTGCACCTGGTGCACCATCGATAACAACCAGCGAGCCATCTGCGCCGGCGCCAGCAGCGGTCGCGGCGCAAGCACCCTCCGACAATACTATTCAGGACAAAGTTCTGGAGATCGTGGCCGATAAAACCGGCTATCCAAAAGACATGTTGGACCTGGATCTCGACCTCGAGGCCGATCTCGGCGTCGATACCGTCAAGCAGGCAGAGATGTTCGCTGCCATCCGAGCGGCGTATAACATACCGCGCGATCCGAATCTCAAGCTGCGCGATTTCCCAACCCTTACCCACGTGATCAAGTTCGCACGCGATCGGGCGGGTGTAGCAGCAGGAGTTCTCCAAGAAGAACAGGAATCAACGAACCGGGTAGGGAAGTCGTCAATCTTACCTGTGGCTGCGACGCCGCTTAGTGTCGCGCGCCCCGTGCTCGCGAGTCTGGACGCCGCGAATCGCATTCCACGCCGGGTTCCGCTGCCCGTCTTGCGCCCGCCGCTGGCCATCTGCAAACCTACGGGGGTCGCGCTCGGCCGCGGCCACCGCGTAGTCATCATGCCCGACAAAGGTGGGGTCGCAGACGCCTTGGTACAAGACCTGCAAGCCAGGGGCGTCGAAGTCCTTGGTATCCAGGGCACACCAGATGCGGAGGCACTTACCGTCCGGCTCAAGAATTGGATGACGTCTGGTCCGATACACGGAGTCTACTGGCTCCCCGCCTTGGACAACGAAGGAAAGCTTAGCCAGATGGATCTCGCCACGTGGCACGAAGCGGTGCACGTACGCCTGAAGTCGCTTTACACGGCCATGCGCGTTCTGTTCGAACAAGTCGCGAAGCCGGGTACGTTCCTGGTCTCGGCGACACGGCTCGGTGGACAACACGGCTACGACGAGGCTGGAGCGCTCGCTCCGCTGGGTGGCGCCGTGGTGGGTTTCACCAAGACCTACAAGCGGGAACGCATCGACGCTCTCGTCAAAGCGGTCGATTTCGAAGCCGACCGCAAGCCTGCCGAAGTCGCGGAGCTGCTGGTCGAAGAAACCCTGCGCGATCCCGGCGCAATCGAAATCGGGTATAAGGGCGGTCTGCGCTGGACTGTTGGGCTACAAGAGCAGCCCGCAGCCGACGGCCAACTCGGTCTCACGCTGGATCGGAACACGGTTTTCCTGATCACGGG